>WRFF01000082.1 GCA_009778945.1 Clostridiales bacterium
CAGATAGGGGTCTTCCGAAAAATACTCGAAATTCCGGCCGCAAAGCGGATTGCGTTTGATGTTCACGCCGGGCCCCAAAAGCAGCGCGACGCCCGCCGCGCCCGCCTCTTCCGCGATCCCCGCGCCCATCAGCCCCGCAAGGGTTTTGTCAAAGCTGCATGCAACGAGGCTCTCCGTGGGAAAGCAGGCCGCTTTTAACGGCCGGGGAACGCCCGGGCCGAATCCCGGGCCGGACAGCTTCCGCAAACCATGAGGGCCGTCGCTCATCCGAACCGACGGGATCCCGTGCGCAGGGAAGCTTTTCGTGCGCCACGCGTCCCGCCCGCTGCCCAGCGCCACCTTGTCTTTCAGCCGCATGCCGGCCATTTCTTTTCAGGGGAACATGAATCGCAGACAGACGCCATTTCCCGGATCAACGCTTCCTCAAACCTGCACGCCCGAAAAAAGTTTCGCGATCACGCTCCATTCGCCGTCAAGCCGGATAAAGCTCAATATGTCGGTATAGCGTATATCAAAAACGCGAAGCTTCACGCGGGCCACGGCGGTGTTTTCGCCTGTGAAGTCAATCGACAGGATCTCCTCTTCGCGCGGAAAAGCCGGCGCGTCGGCGGGCCTTGACCCGACAAGCGCCGCAAAAGCTTCTTTTGGCATATCTTCCAGATTTCCCTGCGCAATCCCGTAAATATGCGCCGACGGATGGAATACCCGTCTCATATTGTCCGCTTTCCCATCAAAACTTCCGTCAAAATAAAGCTGTATGACCTCTTTGATTTCCCTGGTATCCATAGTTTCCTTCTTTCTGATTTTGCGGAATCCGCTGTCACGCATCTACGGGAAGTATAGCATATTCTTTGCGGAGACAATAACTTTAAAGGTACTATATCCTTATTCATTGAGATTTGGCTCTTTTCACATGCATAGTTACGCAATTGCAGCTCGAATCTTTTAAAACAATTTTGTATTTATCTTCAAAAAATCCTCATATTTCAATGATTTTTTCGACGGGTATTTTACTCGAAAAAAAATTTAAAAAAAATTCTCAAAGAGAATTGACTTCAAAGTTACTTTATCCTTTAGTATAAAAATAACGGAGACGGCGGAAAAACTTCGAACAAACGATATGTATTCGACGCCGAAGGAACCCACCGTCTCCATACCTATAATTGTTGCGGGGGGGCGTGATCCTATTTCAAAGGGGGGATTCCGCCGCGAAAGGAAGTCTCTTTACCTTTTGCGATACCTCCTGTTCCAAAAAGGAAAGGATCACAGGACAATATTATGAAAGACCGATTGTCAATCAAAGAATTTTCGAAGCTGTCCCGAATTGCGGACTCTACGCTTCGCTATTGGGATAAGATCAACCTCTTTCCGCCCGGTATACGCAGCACCCGGAACCACTATCGATATTATTCCCCCTCCCAGATGATCGAGGTGAATTTCATCACCATTTTGAGCAAGCTGAAAGTTCCGCTTAAGACGATTATCGAGATGGGAAGCACCCGGACCCCGGAGAAGATAGATTCTCTTTTTGCACAGCAGGAAAAGACCCTCGACACAGAGATGCGAAGGCTTATCGAAGCTTATTCCCTCATCCATATAAGGCAGGAGCTGCTCAGGGAAGGTATGGCGGCGAAAGAAGGGGCCATTTCCATTCGCCGCCAGGAAGAGATGAATATCGTCCTCGGCAGGCCGAATATCTTTCGGAACGGGGAGCCGTTTTACAGGCCTTTTATGCATTTTCGCGAAGACTCGGACATCCTTCGCGTCAATTTGGAATTCCCGATCGGTGGGCGTTACACGACCATGGGCGCCTTCGTGGAAAACCCCTCCGAGCCTGAACGTTTTTTCTCCTTTGACTCCAGCGGCGCTACCGTCATACCCGCCGGGGAATACCTCGTCGCCTATGTCCGGGGATACTACTGGGAAATGGGGAAAATGCCGGGACGGATGGCGGCCTACGCAAAAGAACATGATTTGACCTGCTCCGGTCCCGTATATGTGATTTATCTTCACGACGAAGTCTGTACAAAAGAGTCCACGCAATACCTGGCTAGGATTTGCGTTGCCATCGCACCGGAAGGCGCTCCGGATATGATATAATATATGAGTGAAAAAGAAGGCGTATATGGAAGAATCATCCTTGCTGTCAATCAAGGAACTGGCGAAAGTAACTGGCATAACACAATCCACACTTCGCTACTACGATGAAATCGGGCTGCTTTCCCCTACGCTGCGGGGAGATAATAACTACCGGTATTACCACCCTCATCAGATCGTCCTCCTCAATTTCATCAATGTCCTCGCCGACATGGGAGTTTCTCTTGCCAAAATCAAAGAGCTGAAGACGGACCGGACGCCTTCTTCCATCCTGGAGGTTCTCCGCCGTCAGGAAGTTGAGCTGAACCGTCAGCTTCGCGAAATCCAAGGGGCCTACACAATCATTCATACCTTCCGGGACAATATTCAGACCGGGCTCCTTGCCCGGGATGGCGAGATCAGCGTACAGGACCTGCCGGAGCTTCCTATCATCCTGGGCCAGGACAACGATTTCCGGAACCGCGAGAGCTGGTATTCCGCTTTTATGGATTTCTATAAGTCGGCGCAGCAGTACAGGATCAACTTGCGTTATCCCATCGGCGGGATGCACGAGAGCATGAACGACTGGCTGAGAGAGCCCGGTTGGCCAAAGAAATACTTCTCCATGGATCCCGTGGGAAACAGCGTCCGCGCGGCGGGGAAATACCTCGTAAGCTATCATCGCGATTACTACGGCCAATTCGGCGACATTCCCGAGCGGATGGAGGGCTTTGCGCGTGAAAACGGCCTGCAATTTGAAGGGCCCGTATATAATATCTATCTGCACGATGAAATCTGCACAGTGGACCCGAATCAATACCTGGTCCAGATCACGGCGCGTCTGAAAGACTCAAAACGCACCGCTCGCCGGGATTAGAACTCGATTCCCTTGCGGGCGAGGATGCCCTTGTCGTAGGGGTGTTTGTGTTTGCGGATCACGGATACATAATCGGCTACCTCGAGAAACTGCGGCATCGGGTCGCGGCCCGTGAGCACAAGTTCCGCCGTCTCCCGTTTCGCTTCAATCAGTTCAAGCACTTCCTCTACAGGCACCATACCCGCGAGCGCCGCGGAGCAAATCTCGTCCAAAATGAGCAAATCGACATCGAGCGCGCGCGCCTCGGCGAGCATTTCCCGGTTCATCTGCCGGTAAGCGGAAAGCGTATCCCCGCCCATATCCTTCAGAAAGGTAAATTCCCCGGATGCGTCGACAGCGCCGATACGGTGCGCACGGATCTCCACGCCCGGAAGCCGCTCCAGCGCCAGCGCTTCCGAGCCGCTGTCCGGTTTCATGAAAAACACAACGCCCACCGTGAGCCCCGCACCCGCCGCGCGCACGCCGAGTCCGATCGCTGCCGTCGTCTTGCCCTTGCCATCTCCCGTATAAAGATGGATCATCTGTTATTCCCGTCCCTGCGGGTCGGCCGGTGCGGATATGTTGTAAGGGAAAGCTTGCGTACCGCGGGAAAAATCGCAGCCGCGACGATGACGCCGGCGGCGCCCTGCGCCAAATTGAAAGGAATGCCGACAAGCGCCTGGTTTACATTGAAAAACAACGCTTCAAACAGCGCGTATCCGCCCGTCATAAGCAGCGCGCAGACGATCGTCACGAAAACGAAGCGCCGCAGCGTACCGCCGGACGCAATACGCCCGCAAATCAACCCCATCGCGCCTTTGATAAGGGCCGTGGGGATCATATACACAACGAATCCGCCGGACAGATCCGAAAGCGCCGATCCGACCGCAGCGGCAACCGCGCCGTACGGGCCGCCCAGCAAATAAGCGGCGAGATAAACCGGCGCGTCGCCGATGTTCAGATAGCCGCCGCCGCCCGGCACGGGAATGCGGATCATAAAAGTCACGACAAAGATGACCGCCGCCGAAGCTGCCGTCATCGTGATCCTCTGTGCGCCTGTTTCCAATTTCATGTAAAGCCCGCCCTATCCTCCTGTTTTCCGCTCCAGCATCCAATGCTTGCACACCTGCACGGCTTCGTACGCGTTGGTGCTGAAAGCATCCGCGCCGGTATATTGGCAGACGCTGCGGTTCACAATGCTTCCGCCGATATATACCTTTGAGCGCCGCCGAAGCCCCGCCGCCTTCAGCGCTTCCACTGTCTCCCGCATCGAGTCGACCGCCGTCGAGAGAAGCCCGGAAAGGCCTATGATATCCGGCGCATAGGCGGCGGCGGCGTTCACGAAAGCCGGCGGCGCCTGATCGATGCCGATATCGATCACGCGAAAATTCGCAGCCTCGAGCATTGTTTTGAAAAGATTCTTCCCGATATAGTGGATATCGCCCGCAACCGTGCCAAGCACCACCGTGCCCGCCGAAAAATCACCGCTTCCGAAGCCGAGCAGCGGTTTCAGTTTTTCGACGGCTTCCGCCAGCAAAGACCCCGCGAAGACCAGGTCGCCCACGAAATACTGACCGGATCCGAAACGCTCGCCTACGATATCCATTCCCTGCTGAAAGGACGCAAGCACTTCGCGCGCGTCCGCGGCGTCCGGGGTTTCCTCAAGGAAGGTTCCGAGCAATTCCATGGCGCGTGCTTCTTCCAAGTCGCCGACGGCCTGTTTCAGAAGCGCCGTATCGATCATGGAGCCGGCCTGCCGTTATGCCTTTTTCGCGCCGATCATGCCCGCGCGGTATGCGGTCAGATACCGCATGCAATACTCGTCGTTGCCGAGCAGGGCGTCTGTCGCGTAAAGCGTCGCGCGCATGTCCGCCGATGTCGGATCCATAATTGCGCTGTCCATACCCGCGCTCATAGCAAGCGCCAGGAACTGTGTGTTAATGGCCTTGCGGAACGGCATCCCGAAACTGATGTTGGAAAGCCCGCTCGTGATATGGATATCCGGCCAGTTGCCTTTGATCTTCCGCACAGCTTCGCTGAAACTGAGAAGCGAAGTGCCTGTTGTCGCAAGCGTCGTTACAAGCGGATCGATGAAAATCCTGTCCAGCGGGATATCGTGGGCCTGCGCCTTTGCGACCAGATCCTTCGCAATCTGGAATTTGACTTCCGGATCCGTCGGGATACCGTTCTGGTCGCAAGTCAACGCAACCACACCCCATTCGGCGCCCCGGATGACCGGCAGGATCGCGTCGCATTTGCCCGCTTCGCCGGAGATGGAATTGAGGATGCCCGGACGTTTCGCGAGCTGCATCATTTCCAGGAGAACGTGGACATCGCTGCTGTCGATGCAGAGCGGCGTATCTACCGTGTCCTGCGTGATCCCGATCAGCCATTTCATCGTATCCCGCTCGATCTCGGGCGCCGTGCCGGCGCATACGTCGAGATAATCCGCGCCGAATTCGGTCTGGCTTTTGGCAATCTCACGGATGTAGGATTCGTCTTTAGCGACGATCGCCTCCATGGTCCTGGGGATAAATCCGTTAAGTTTTTCACCGATAATAATCATGTCGTGCTCCTTCTGTTGTTTGTGCAAAGTCCATCAGTTTTCATTATATCGAGGGTGATTTCAGGCTTCAATCCTACTACAAGACGCAAAATTTCGCAAACCATCCTGCAAAACAGGGAAAACGCGGCCTATTCAAACTCCAGCAATTTGTAGGACAAAAGCAGATACCAGAGATCGCTGTCGTTATCAAGCGTCAGCCCCGTGATTTCACGGATGCGGTCGAGCCTGTAGAGAAAAGTGCTGCGATGGATGAAGAGCTCCTTCGCCGCGCTGACCGCGCGCATATTGTTCTTTAAATACACGTAGAGCGTGCGATAGAGGTCCTGGTTGTGTTTTTCGTCATAAATGCGCAGGCGCAGGATCCCCGGGTCGCAGATCATCGGCGCGGGAAGCTCTTCCGTACAGCGCCCGAGAATATAGCTTTCCTTTACGTCGGCGAAACGATGCAGCCACTGGTAAGGCCTGGCGCTGGCGCCGAGGTCGATAGCGACGCTCGCCTGCGTATAGTACAGGCGCACGGAGCCAAAGCCGGAAAAGCTGTCGCTGAGCCCGGCTTTCATGTTGTTGTCCTGCAAAAAACCGGTCAGTGATTTGGCGATGCCGGACAGCGCCTCCTCGGCGGCAAAGGAAAGGTTGAAAAAGGCGGCGATGCTGTTTTCGTATTCAAAGATACAGGCCTCGGGAAAGATCATGGACAGACGGTCGCTCGTGAAGCGCAGCGTACGGTCGCGATAACCCGGAAGCTCGGCGCGGATCTTCGCGCAGAGCAGCGTGTGCTCGGAACGCCATCCGTAGCCGGCCAGGCGCCGTTCAATGAGCCCCTCGTCGCGGTATTCTCCGGACAGGATGCCCTTCATCATAAGCGACAGCGCGGAACTGTTCCTCGCTTCGTCCACGACAAATCCGATAGCGAGCTGGATCGTCCCGGAGAGAAATTCGAGCAGCGCCGCTGTGCTCAAATGGAATTCCTGATCCATTTCGAGCGCGAGCAGCCGGTACTGAAAGCGCCCCTGCTGAAAGATATTCGTGTAAAGCGCATGCCGGCCCGTGATCTGGAGCGGGACGACATTCCTGTTTTTGGCCGCGCCGGCGGGCGCGCCGCGCTCCGACATCATCCTGTACGGGATTTTGTTGCGGTCGAGCACCGGTTCCAAAGACGGGTTCCCCGCATAGGCCGAAGACACCGCGATGACATTAAAATTGCTGTCCTGCAGGATCAGTGAACAGTCCATGGCCTGCGTTCCCACATCGATCATTTCCTGTATGTTGGAGCCTGTATTGAGCAGGCTGCGGAGCTCGCCGCCCCATCGGTCGTATTTCTCAAAGACCCGCTGGATTCTGTTGTGCAGTTCGGAGAGCCGCAGTCCGCCTTCCGCAATAAATACCGTTTCAAAGCGGCGAATGAAAGAGGCGTCATAATCGCCGGCGATCACACAAACCGAGCGGGCCTTGCGCCCCCGCGTGCGCCGGACGGCTTTCTCCCCGCCGGGCCCGTCTTCGGCCCGGGCGGCCAGATAGACGGCGCCGTCTTCAAAACGCCCGTCCGTTTCGGCAAAAAGAACCAAGGAAAAATCAAGCGTCCCGCCTATTTTCCCAATAACCGTGACCGGTACGCCCTGTTCGAGCAAACCGCGGCGCAGCATATCCGAACTGATGCGCATAACCCGTGCCTCCGATCCGTAAAAAACCCGGGACGCCGTCTCGATTGCCGCTCAGTACCCTAACTTCGTTAGGTGGGTCGCCTGCATTCCGCTTTTGCTATCCGGTCAAGCCGGCCCGGCAGCCACGAAATTGACACGGCATCCCGTGTACTCAATGTTGGATAATTACGAGCAATCTGCTCAAACGTCCCAGGTAATTGCTATCTTATTCCGCGCTCAAATCAAGCGAACAGTTTGTATAGACCTTTTGTACGTCGTCGTTTTCTTCAAAACAATCGATCATTTTGACGAGCGACTTCTCCGCGTGGCCGTCTTTGATTTCAGCCTCCATATTGGGGATGAAGTCAACGTCCGACTCTTCAAGCTCATAACCGGCTGCGATCAGCGCGTCCGCCACCGTTGTGAGGTCGTCCGGCGCGGTGCGTATCTCCCAATACTCATCCGCGTCCAGGATATCCTCGAGCCCCGCGTCGAGCCCCGCCTCCATCAGCGCGTCCTCGTCCGCCGCGCTTTTCTCCACGAGAATCACGCCCTTGCGTTCAAACATATACGAAACGCAGCCCGGCGTGCCCATATTGCCGCCGAAACGGTCGAACGTATGCTTGACCGCCGAGGTCGTCCGGTTCATATTGTCCGTCAGGACGTCGACGATGACCGCTACGCCCGAAGGCCCGTAGCCTTCGAAA
>WRFF01000083.1 GCA_009778945.1 Clostridiales bacterium
ATTGTCCTGGATCTGCTCGAGGGACGACATACCGGACAACACGGTTACGACGCCATCCAGGCCCAGCGCAAAACGCATCGCCCACGACGCCAGGCTCGCGTCCGGATCCGCGCCCATAAAGACGTCCGCGACTTCCGGCGTGAGGTTTGACAGAGAGCCTCCTTTTACAGGCTCCATGACGACGATCCCCAGGCCGTGATCCCGGGCCGTCTCGTAGCACTTCCGGGACTGCACATTCTCATCTTCCCAGTCCAGATAATTGATCTGCAGTTGCACGATGTCCAGGTCTTTCGCGTGCGCGTCCAGAATGCGGCTCAGCGTGTCCGCGTCGCCGTGATAACTGAACCCGATATTCTTCGCCTTGCCCGATTCGCGCAGGCTGGCCAGGTAATCCCACGCCCTGGTCTTATCGACCATCTCCATCTGATCCGGCCTGATCCCGTGAAGCAGGTACAGATCCACGAACTCCAGCCCCATGCGGTCGAGCGAGGTCTGCGTCGTCTTTTTCATTTCGTCGAATTCCGCCGGTTTCCAAAGCGGGAGTTTCGTCGCCGCCTGAAAGCTTTCGCGCGGATAGCGCTCCGTCACCGCCGCGCGCACCGCCTCTTCCGAAGCGCCGCTGTTGTAAACATACGCCGTATCGAAATAGGTGTAGCCGTGCTCCATATACAGGTCGGTCATCTGCTTGACCTGTTCAATATCGATCTCGTCCGGATTGCCAAAAGCCGGCAGTCTCATAAATCCGAACCCCAGTTTCTTGATCGGTTTCCCGAAATAATCTTTCATGTATACGCCTCCTTATACCTCTAAATACAGAGAATCATAGTGTTTATAGTACAAAATGACGGTTATGTATGATTTTCATTCAAAATATCGCAGTTTTTCCTTATTTTCGGGCAGATTATGCAAAAAAAACATACATAACCGCAATTTTGTGCTATAAAACCGCTCTAATCCTGTCATTGTCCTGACTCCAAGCGCTTCCTTCATCCTAAGAACTTCCTGATGACCGCCAGCGCGACCCGTACCGGCGCCGGTTCCATACGCTTGCGCACCTCTTTCAGCCGGTCCGGAATCTCGATATTCTGCGGGCATTTCGGCAGGCAGGCGCCGCACTGGGTGCATTTTCCCGCGCCCCCGCCCCCGGACTTGGAGCCGAGCCCCATGACCGAATTGACATAAGCCTGAACACCAGAAAAATACCCCAGGACATAGGACATATTATAACCGCTGAAACAGCCGGGGATATTGACCCCGTACGGGCACGGCATACAGTAGTTGCAGCCGGTGCACGGAACCTTATAGGCTTCCGAAACGGCCGTATACGCCTGACGGTAGACGCCCCGCTCCTCTTCTGTCAGCGACCCCACAGGCGTCTCGTCCGCGATCCCGATATTCTCCCGCAGTTGCGCCATCGCGTTCATCCCGGACAGTACGACCGTCACTTCCGGCTTGTCCCAGAGCCATTTGAGGCCCCACGCCGCGGGCGTGCGCCCCGGCGCCGCCTTGTCAAACAGTTCCATTGCGGCCTTCGGCAGGTCTTTCGCGAGCCGCCCGCCGAGCAGCGGCTCCATGATGACCGCGGCCATCCCTTTCTCATGGATGGCCTTGAGGCCCGCGGTCCCCGCCTGATAGTTTTCGTTCATATAGTTGTACTGGATCTGGCAAAAATCCCAGTCATAGGCGTCCAGCAGCGGCTCAAAATTCACCGCCTTCCCGTGAAAGGAAAACCCGATCTGCTTGATGATCCCCTTTTCCTTCTTGTCCGCAATCCATTCCCGGATCCCGAGTCCCTCCAGGCGTTCCCAGATATCCGCAGAGCCCATATTGTGGATCAGATAATAATCGATATAGTCCGTCTGCAGGCGTTTCAGGGATTCCGCAAACAGCTTCTCGATATCGCCCGGTTCCTTGCACTTCGCATGCGGAAGCTTATCCGCGATGAAGACCTTCGCGCGCAGATCGTTTTTCTTCAGAATGGCGCCCAGCGCCGCCTCGCTGCCGGGATACAGATAAGCCGTATCGAAATAATTGATGCCGGCGTTCACGGCGGAGGTGATCAGCTCCTCGCGCTGCGCCGGGCTTCCCGGCAGGCGCATACATCCGAAGCCCAACCGGGACAGCTCGACCCCGTTTTTAGGATTTGTCCGATACAACATAATTTTAACCTTACAACAGCTTGCCCGAAAACCACTTGTTTTCTATATTTTGCACGTCCTATTATAACGTATAACAGCCGTCTTGGGTATTACATATCACAATACTTTCTTTAATTATGAAACCCTTCGATGCATGTCATATTGACAGGGGCCTTTTCCTCTTGCAGCTAAGTAAGGGAAATTTCTTTGACCATAATCAAAAAATATGACGGACAGTGTGTGGCGGAGAAGGTGGGATTCGAACCCACGTACGAGTCACCCCGTAAACGCATTTCGAGTGCGCCGCGTTCCGACCACTTCGCTACTTCTCCGCGCTATTGGAAACACTGATTAAAGCTCCTGCACCTGTCTGTGCCACCGATTTAGCGCGTTTCCGAATTGTTATTATACCGAAAAAGTGATGGGCTTACAAGCGAATTGGTTCGGGGCTGTAGCGGAAGCCCTCAAGCGAACCGTGGCCGAGCATATGGTAGAGCTTGTCCGCGCGCACGTTGAGCGAAATCAAGGTGCGGGAGTTGCTGAGCGCATCCTGTTCGACGCGCAGGTTTTGAAAGACATAGATATCCGTATGTTCCTGCATGTCATGAATCTCGCGCAGCATTTCGGCGCCCGTTTGATTGAACGCAAGCACGCGCACGCAGATGCGTTCGGAAAGGGCCTCTTTCATCTCTTCTTTCATCAGGCGCAGCGCCGTATGAAGCACAAAGCGCAGGATGCGCGTCTCCGTATACCGCTTGCTTTTGATCATCTGGATCAGCTCCGCGAAATTCGCCGAACGTCCCGCCGCGTCCAAAAGGCGGTTCTCGAGCCCCTCGACTGCCGTATAGATGTCGCCGGCTTCGATGGGATCCAGCGTCAACGCGGAGAGTTCGAGCGCCTGGAAGAGATCCTCGGGATAGAGCAGCGCCGATCCGCGCCCCTTCGCCTGCGTGAAATTGAATTCATAATTCGCGTTGGTCTTGAGTTCCCACGCGGACATTGTCGGGAGATTGTTGATGAGCGCAGTGCAGAGGACGTCCTTGGTCCGTTCCGGCACGAACGCAAAGGCTTTCCCGATGCGCCCGCTGCGGATCAGCGCACGAATGGCGCCGGCGCCGGCGATGCCCTGCTGCACGTTCACGCCGCCGGGTTCCGCGCCGAATCTCGGGATCGCGATGATCTCCATATTTTCGGGGGATTTTTCCATCGGATACGCCAGATAGGAAGGGCGGAAACAGATGGTGGTTTTGTGCGCGCGTTCCGCTTTGAACAGCGCCAGTTGGCGCAGATACTCCACGGCGAGGATGTCGTTCGGACGGCGCATCAGCAGGGCCGCTTCTTCGCCGAGTTCCTCCGCAAGCGCCGCCTGACGCGCAGCCGGGAAGGAAATGCCTGTCTTCATATGCGCTTTGGTCTTTTCGGAAAAAGACCTCGTTTCGAACGCAAGCAGTTCCGCGACATGCCGGAGTTCCGAGACGGCGGTAGCTTCCGATTCCGCCGCACGCTCGCTGCCGAACGCAATCGTATCACAGACGCCGAGCCCTGCCAGCACACGTACGCCGCCGCGCGAAAAGTTTTCCGCACCCGTCGCCGCATAACAGAACGGAAGCTCGAGTACGAGGTCGACGCCGTTTTTCACCGCCGCCTCGGCGCGCACGTATTTGTCGAACAGCGCAGGCTCCCCGCGCTGCACGAACGCGCCGCTCATGACGCAGATTGTCCGTTCCGCTCCGCTTTTTTGTTTGGCTTCCGACAGACAGTATTCATGCCCGCGGTGAAAAGGGTCGTATTCGGCTATGACACCTAATGTCTTTGGCATTGCCGCTTTCTATTCATCCATCTGCGTCTTGTACGCAAGCTCTTTGATTTCGTTCCGGTTTGCGGTCAGCTGATCGGCGACCCCGTCGAAGGTCTGGCGAAGGTTCGTGAACATATCGCCGAAATACTGCCCGTCCAGGTATTCCATTTTCTCCTGAAAATCGAACAGCAGCTTGTCGATATAGTCATAAGTACCCATCCGAAGCTGCTTCGCGCTCGACGCCGCGCTGTCTTCGAGTTCTTTCGCCCTTTGGCGCGCCTGCATCGTGATCTCGTTTTGGTCCACGAGAATCTCGGCCCGCTGCTCCGCGTCCTTGATGATCGTCTCGTACTGCTCTTTCGCGTCGTTCAGGATGCGTTCCCGCTCGTCCTTGATGAACTGCGCCTGCTGGATCTCATCCGGCATCGCCTTGCGGATATCGTCCACGATTTCGAGCATCTCCGCCTTGTCGACCATGATCCTGTTCGTAAGCGGAACGCCCGACGCCGTATCGCAAATCTCTTCAATTTCTTCGAGTAAATCCAGAACTTTCATCGTACCTTATCCTCCGTACCGTGAGCTGTGAATATGTATTCACAAGATTAAATCCGTTTTTACATAATAACTATATCATAATTTATGCGGCGAAGCGTTTCCCGAATTATTACGGTTTCGACACATGAAATCATAAACCGTCTCGGGCACGAGGCCGCCGATATCGCCGCCGAGCGCGAATACCTCCTTGACGATGCTCGAGCTGATAAAGGAATGGGACGGGTTGGCCATCAAAAAGATCGTCTCCGCCTGCCTGAACAACTTGGCGTTCATCTGCGCCAGCGAAATCTCATATTCAAAATCCATCGTGGCGCGCAGGCCGCGGACGACCGCCGTCACATCGTGTTCATTGACATAATCGGCAAGGAGCCCCTCGAAACAGACGACGGTGACGTTGCCGATCTCGGACGTCGCGAGGCGGATCATCTGCGCCCGCTCGTCCGCCGTGTAGCGCGCTTTTTTTTCGCTGTTTACAAGCACGCCGACCACCAGCTCCTCCGCCAGCGCCGCCGCGCGGAGGGCCACGTCCAAATGGCCGTTTGTGATCGGATCGAAACTGCCCGCATACAGCAATTTCCCCATTTTTTTCATTCCGTTCTCCTTCTCTTCTTTACTTCGGAAGCACGCGTTTCCGCCTTCTCTTCCCGGCACGCCGTATTTTTCTCAGCACCGCTGCCACAGATCCACGCCCGTGGCGCCGTACCGCTTCTCCCTGACGCGAACCCAACCGTCCGGGACCTGATCCGCATAACCGCCCGCTTTCGCGTCTCTCTCGATCAGCACGAGCGCCTCTTCCGAAAGCGCGCCCGAGCCGGAAAGCGTTTCCAGCATACGGACATAATGGTCGCACAGATCGTACGGCGCGTCAATAAGGACAAGCTCTATCTGTCCGGCTTCACGCGCGGTGATCTGCCGGATGGCCTGACGCCAGTCCGCGGCGAGGCAGGCCGCCTGCTCCCGGATGGAAAGCGCCGCAAGATTGCGTTTCACTAAAGAAAGGGACGCCGCGTTCGCGTCGCAGAAATACACCTTCGCGGCGCCGCGCGAAAGCGCTTCGATGCCGAGCGCGCCGGAGCCCGCAAACAGGTCGACCGCGACGGCCCCCGGAAGGTACGGCGTCAGCATGCTGAAAACGGCCTCCTTCACGCGGTCCGTTGTGGGCCGGACGCTCTCCCCTTCCGGCGCCAAAAGGCGCCGCCCTCCGTATATTCCCGCGATTACGCGCATTCAGCCGTAGTTCTCCATTCATTGAAGTAGGAATAGTATTGTTTTTTATTTGGCCGGAATCCCATGGATTGCTACAAGTTGCCTGAGAAGTTCGATGTCTTTGTTATATCTTACAAGCCCGCCATGTCTTATTCTGAGCTTCATAGGTTTCGTATCACCACCAAAATCAACGCTCATGTAATCTGAATGCGAGCCGGGTTTATACTTTGTGATGCGGCGAGGGTCGAGCACCTTGAATTCGTCTTGAAGCGTACCAAGCCCAGATACGGGAATGAACCCGAGCTGTCCGTTCACCATAAGGACGAGATGAAACCACTTGGCTACCGCCAGAACTCCTATCGCTCCCACGAGCGCGTTGACCGCCCTGGTGTCTTTCTCGATGAAAAGCACTGGCGTCTTCTCGTTCCCGAGGGAGTGCTGCACCATGTATCCAATCACCTGTTCGGGTTTTGCCATTTTTCATTCCGCTTTCTGTTCGTACTGATTCTGCTGCTTGATTTGCTGCCCGCAGAACGCTATGTTGCAATAAATTTATGTTTATTATATGTTCACCAGCCGGAACTGTCAAAATGACCTTCCTTAACGGAATTGTTTATAATTTCGACCGTTTAACAGGCCGAAACCCTGTTGATGTTCCTTGAAATGTCACTGCAAGCCGAAAAAAGCCAGTTTATTTATAGTTTTTGTCGTTTATTCATAACTTGTTCTCACTATAGGTATAATATCAGTTATTTTTAGTGATAATTCGATTGATTCGTACATTTATAACAGGTACAAACGAGAGAAAAATGTCACTGAAACGGCATTTTTGCGAAAATATTTATAATGCTTCAATAATTTGCGAAAACCTAACATGACCTGAGCCTGCAAGCAATGAAAAAGAGGAATAAAGTTAAAACAAATACGGTTTCATACAGATTGTTCAATCAAAAGCTTTCAACTGCGAAAGGCGTTTCCGCAGCGCCGCGTTCTCTTCATGCGAGAGATCCGGGTCCTCCTCCAGTACCCGCCGCGCGAGCGCGCCGGTTGTCTTCGCCATGGAAAGGTGTTTCGAAAGATCGGCGATGGCGAGCTCCGGCAGCCCGTGCTGGCGCACGCCGAAGAAGTCCCCGGGGCCGCGCAGCGCCAGGTCCATCTCCGCAATGCGGAAGCCGTCGTTGGTGGAAGCGAGCGCTTCCCCGCGTTTCCGCGCGATTTCGGAGCGGCTGTCCGAGATCAGCACGCAGTACGAACGCGCAGCTCCGCGTCCGACCCGGCCGCGCAGCTGATGCAACTGCGCAAGCCCGAAGCGTTCCGCATTTTCGATGATCATCACGGTTGCGTTCGGGACATCGACGCCGACCTCGATCACCACCGTGCTGACAAGCAATGCGGTCTTTCCCGAGACAAAATCCGCCATCGCGGCTTCTTTTTCGCGCGGGCGAAGCGCCCCGTGAATCAAGCCTACGGAAAGATCCGGGAAGCGCGCGCGGAGTTCTTCCGCAAGGCTTTCCGCCGAGCGCACGCCGAGGCTTCCCATGGACTGCGCGTCATCCCAAAGGCCGCCCCCGTCGCTGCTTTCGCTTCCTTCTCCGCAGCGCCACTCATCCCCGTCCCCATCCGCGATCTGCGCGGCGACCACATAGGCCTGCCTTCCGCGCCGGAGCTGTTTCTCTGCGAAAGCGTAGGCGTCGTCCCGCTTCTCCGTACCGACAAACCGTGTTTCGACGGGGATGCGCCCGGGCGGCAGTTCATCCAGAACGGAAAGATCCAGGTCGCCGTAGAGGATGAGCGCAAGCGTGCGCGGGATCGGCGTCGCGGTCATGACCAAGACGTCGGGCGCCTGCGCGCCGCCCTTCTCGCGCAGCCGAAGCCTTTGCGCCACGCCGAAACGGTGCTGCTCGTCCGTGATGACGAGCCCGAGGCGCGCAAAAAGCACATCCGGTTCGAGCACCGCGTGCGTCCCGATAAGGATCTGCGTCCCGCCGGACGCAAGCCGCTCCTTCACCGCTGCCTTTCCCTTTGCGGTCAGGCCGGACGCAAGGAAATCCACACGGGCCGTCCCCGCGAACAGCCTGGAAAACTCCGCGTAATGCTGCGCAGCTAAGATCTCGGTCGGCGCCATCAC
>WRFF01000084.1 GCA_009778945.1 Clostridiales bacterium
ACCTCCAAAACATCGCCGCAGGATCGCGGTAATTGATCCAGCCACGCGCGGTATGCTTGACGGCATCCCCACAGTGACCACATCCCGCATGGTTTATCTGGATATGCAAGGCAACTGCTACAGTTTCCTTCTGGGTAATAATTTTCCAGCGCGATATTTGTATCGTACTCATCCTGTACTGTCATTCCGCACCGCCTTTCTGCGCTTCAAGCGCCGCCTCTTCCCATTGACTCTTCGTGCGATGGGCGCACCAGCTGCAAGGATATGTATAGAATTTCCACGCATCGCTTTGCAGCTTGAACCGGCATGTATTGCAGTACTTTGTATCTCCAAGCACGATTAGCCGGCCTTGCTCTTCAGCGTCCTCGTAGGCCGCAAGTTTTGCCTTTGCCTCTTCGTACCATTGCTGACTTATTCCGACCATTACGCCTTCCGCGTCTATCTGCTGTATCGCATGATCCATTGTGCTTAATCGCTCCATTACTCTGCTCCTTTCCATGGGAATTCCTGTATCAGGGGTTCGCCCCAAATATCGGAAAGACTGTTTTTCATTTGCCTGCACCTCCGACTTTCGGCGTATATAGCTCGTGCTTACCTGTAACGATCAGGATCTCCTCGTCGCTCATTTTGTATCCGAACTCCATGAGCAGCGAATAGATCGCGTCGTCTTTGACTGCACAGCATTCCGGGACGATCTCGGTTTTCCAGCTATTCTCGAGATGCCATGTCGCTCTCGGCACGTCAAACGCCGCCCACGTCGTGATGAACAGTTTCCATGCGCCTCCGCCTGGTGCATCCTCTATAAACCAGTCGACGGGATCGCTGAACACATCATGATCCTGCCAGAAAGCATCGGTATCTGTATATCCGTAATAATTGACGATATTTAAATTACAGCCGGAAGCGTGTGCAATGGCACGCGCCGCGTATTGCAGGACGGCGTCTTTCTTCTGCGAGAGAATATTGCGCGGGAGGTTTTTGACAAAATCAAGGCGCAGGCCGTACATCCGCGCGCAGATCTCTTGAAGCGCTGCGCTGCGGGATTCATAATCAGCTTTGCGCGCTGCCGGATCCTCTGAATCTTTTTTACCACCGGCATACTTTTCTTTCATCGCGCCGTAAATGCGCACGGCGCTTTCAGTTTTTTGGTAGTACACCGGCGGAACTGATTTTTTCGGGATTGCACAGTCGCTCGCTTTCGTGTCGTCCTTGAATTTCCATGCTGTGATAATTTGGTACTTCCAGTTCGGCTCCGACGCTTTGAGTTTTTTGAGTCCTTCAGGAAGGAGATCCATGATTCGCTTCTCGTTGCGGGCGTATTCTTCCTTCTGCACCGCTTCGGAAACGTAGTAATTAAAATTCGACGTGCCGATCATCTCGAGCAGCTTATTGCGGCGGCCGATGTCCTTTACCTCTTCAAGCTTCGCAAGATCTCCTATGGTGATCTGCGTCCCCGTCTCCGCCTCACGTGCTTTGAGTTTCTCCGGATCAAGGCGCGCGATCTCCACGCGGTGTTTGACAGTCGCCTGTGAGAATCCGGTAGCCTCAGATATGCTTTTCACTGTTTCGCCGAGATCAAGCATCATCTGGAAGGACTGCGCCTCTTCAAGCGGCGTGAGATCCTGCCGCTGCATATTCTCCTGCAGCATCGCCTGGATCATCTCCGTCCGGGTCATTTTCTTCACGATCGCGGGCACATCCCGCACACCGGCCGCAATTGCGGATGCGTGGCGGCGATGACCGAGTACCGCCATATATGGACGGGGATCACTTTCATCCGGATTTTCAGCGAGGAGCAGATTCTGTAGTACGCCGTTCTGCCGGATGCTTTCCGTAAGTTCCGTCAGATCCCCGAGGTCCTTCCGGGGGTTGTCGGGATTCGGCACAATGTCGCCCGTCGATACCATGAATACGCCTTTCTTTGTCAGTTCTAAATCCTGATACATTTCTCTTTTCTCCGATCTTTCAAAATTCCAGTTCAAACACGCTTCCCGCCGTGACGATACGGCCGGGTCTTGTTGTATTCAAACTTCTCCTCCATGATTTTTTCGATGTCGATGTTCTGATATGCGCACCAGTCCAGAATGCGCATGATGCAGTCAGCGAGCTCTACGATTTGTCCGGACGGTTTCGATCCGATGAAATGCTTGCATTGATTGCAGTCCTCTACTTCACACAAAGTCGGATTGGACGCGCATGCGTAATAAATATAGTAATTTGCATTTTCGTCGCGATACTCCTCCAGCGCTTCCGCCAGTTCTGATGTGCAAAGCATCAAAAATTCAGGAAACAATGGAGGGATCTCATACCAACCATGCTTGACGGCGTTTTGATGGATCTCCGCCGCCCATTCGTTTAATCCTTTTGTCATCTAAAAACCTCCTGATAATTTCTCAATGTCGAGACTGGTCTGGATATCTTCACTGACCGGCTCGATGATCACTTCCGTCCGCGGGTTTTGCCTGTCGACGTACACGCGGGATCCATCCCAGCTTTGTACAATCCTCCGATTGTCGTCCAGAATGACCTGATAGTGGACCAGCATGTCCGCGAGCGCTTCAAAAAAATTCGATATATCGCACGGCCGATCTGCGTCAATGTAGAAGGTCGCTTTGATATTGACCAGGCACGAGATATTCATTCCTTTGCATCGGATGAACGGCCCGCAGTCTTTTTCATACTGCACATACGCCTCGGACGGGGTGAGCTTCCATACAGGATTGTCACCGCGTGTTTTAATCCAACGTTGTGAATTTTTCTTTGAGCGAGGCTTTACGGGAAGCAGCAGTTTTACCGGCTCGGTGATGATCCGGCCTTCCGGTTTTGGCTTGCGCGCAGAGGTCATTTATACTTTCCTCGCAGGCGCGACTATCTCGCCGAGAGCCCGTATTTGCTCTTCAGTCCTCATCGGGATCCACCTCCTCACAATCATCACCGTCCGGGAACGGTTCATCCTCCCCGTCATCGCCGGCCGTGCCGTTCATCGTTTCGTCGATAGTGATCTGCCCGGACGCTTCGCGGTAGTTTTTGATTTTGATCTGCTCCGTCAGCACGTCAGGGATATTCACGCCGGGCATGAGATACCCTTTCCCAAACGTCGCCGTAAGCGGATCCTGAAAATCTACCGAGTACGCCAGCACGGATCCGTCGCCGGACGGATTGATACGCAGGAGCTGCGAGAGGATCGCCGCGTGGAGCTGCGCATCACTCCATTGGCTTATCCAGTGTATCCGAAGTTTAAGTTCAAACTCATATCCTGTCACCCACCTGAGAAGCCGCGGTGTTTTCTTGATAACCACTTTCCATGAGGCGTTTGTATTTGCGTGTTCATTTGGGTTCCATCCGGTATCAACGGTGATACAGATAATGCCGCTTGCGGCATCGCGCGGTACGGTTACCTGCGTGTATTTTTCACAAAGCTGCTCAACAATCTTGATATATTTTTGGTCTATTTTCATACCCTCGTCAATAAAAATTTCAAGATCGTCGCGCGTCCGGAAGTTATTCACGCCGGCGCCTCCTGCGCCGGTGACAATAAACCCATCGCCAATCACCTCTTCACGCGTCCCGTCGTCCCTGACGAGCTCGATTGATTTGTAACTGTTCTCCATGTTTTTCCGATCTCCTTTCTCTTCTCTCAAATGCCAAGATCGTCAATGATTTCTCTTATGTGCCGGTCGTATTCGTCCGGCGTAAGATTCTCGTGATACAGATCCAGCTTTGCTTTCTCGTAGCAGAGCCACGGATCGCCTTGCCCAAGGCAGCGGCCGGCGTTCCGGCGCTTGCAGTTGCGATGCGCGCACGGCGCCGGATTCGCGTCAAAACGGGCAGTCTTCATCGCCATCAATCTCCATTTCCATCTGCTCAGGCCCCTCGATTTCCGTGAAGCGGAAGCGCTTCCCGTCAAAGCGGAAGCTTGTACGGCCGAGGCGGCCGTTTCTGTTTTTCTGGATGAGCGCGAGGATCGGACGTGCGCCGTCCCTCTTTATTGCGCGGACCGCCCCCTCGCTCGGAAGTCCGCTTTTGCTTTTTTTTGCGAGTTCCGCAAGTTTGTCGTAAGTGTCGATCTCCGAAAGCAGGAGGACGACGTCGCTGTCCTCTTCGATCGATGCCGATTCTTTGATGTCGGCGAGGGTCGGGGATAGCTTCTCGTCGGTCCGGCGGGATAGCTGCGCGAGGATTATGATCGGGATCTCCTGCGCAAGTGCGAGCTGTTTCAGCTCCCGCGTGACGTTCAGGATCTTCACGCGCTCACTCTCGCCGGATGCCTTTATGAGATTGACGGTGTCGATGATGAGGATCTCCGGCCTGTGCGCTTTGACGATGCGCTCGATTTCCTGTGGGCTTCTGCCGGCGCTAGTAAAATAAAGCCGGCTTTCAGAGTACTTCGCAAGCGCGGATTTGAGCTGCACTTGATCCTCGTCTGCGATGCGGTGGAGCATGAGATCTCGGACGGGGATCTCCGTCTCGCTTGCGACGTATCTCGCGAGCAGCTCGGCCGGCGGCATTTCAAGGCTGATATAGCAAGTCTTGTTAAAATCCGCGACGCCTTTCGCAAGCTGCAGCGCAAATGCGCTTTTACCGGCGCTTGTGCGGCCGGCGATCGTGAATAGGTTACCTGGAAGAAGCCCGCCCACCATGTCGTTAACCCATGAAAACGGCGTAGAGATCGGCTCGACTATTTTGCCGAGCGATTCCGTGAATACTTCCGCGAGCTTCGCAGGCTCCGGCACGTCGCCAGTGACGCCCTGGTGGTCACGTGCGAGTGATATCACCGCGTCCTCGAGCGATGCCAGTAACTCTTCCGCACTGCTGCCGCTTCCATTTGCAGCGTCCGCCATCTCGGTATTAAGCATGATGATCCGGCGCCGAAGCGCAGAATCTGCGATGATCTTGTGATATTCCACGGCATTGGATGGGCTTACAACTCTGGCGCAAAGCTGCGTGATGTATGCAGTCCCGCCATCCCGCTCGAGTGTTCCCATGCGGCGGAGCTCGGTCGTAACGGTGACGAGATCCACAGCGCAGTCATTTTCGTGGAGTGTTCTTATCGCTCTGAAAATATCGCGGTGTTCCGGTAAGAAAAACTCGTCCTCCTCGGCTGTCCGCATAACGGTGTTGAGCGCCCGTTCGCTGGACATTATGGCCCCGAGGAGGTTGGCTTCGGCTTCGCGATTGCTTGGCGGGTTCTGCTGCATCACTCTTCGCTCCCTTCCGGAAGTTCATCGATTTGGTCGATCATCGGATGCCTGGCATTGAGTGAGTTTTTTTTTGCGGCGGGCGCAACCCGTGCTTCACGGTCAAACTCACGCTGCTTGAGCTCAACACATAGGTGGTAGATCTGGCTTGCGCTCGGCGGGAATTCGCTGTTTGACTCCCGTACAAATTCATTCACAGCAGTCGCCACTCGCTGACGCGGTTCTTTGTCAAAAATGTTTTGCCATGAAATCAGCATCGTGTCGATGTCGAATCCGCCGATCCTGTTCCACGCTCCCGGAAATAGGGCTTTGATATATAGCAATATTTTTGTCGTATCTTGTTTATCCATTTTTCACCTCCTGTGATTGTGATCGCGCTAATGCGTTAATTAATTTTTCGGAAAATCCATCCGGGGATCCTGAATGGACGGGAGAGGCGCGGGCGCTGATCCGGTCCCAGATGATTCCCTGCCAGCCATTCGCCATCGATAGCTGAATGACGTCGCAGACGGCCACATCGCCGTATTCTTCGATATGCTTCTCAATCTGCTTCAGCTGGGAGCGGAATCCGGTGGGTGTGTATTTGTCTTTGCGTTCGGATTTGTACTGCAGCCAAGCGAGAATAGCGGCTGCAACCTCTTCGGAAAATTCATATTCAGAAACCAGTGGCGCTAAATCGTTAGGACCCTGTTTTTGGGATTTGATATCTTGCTTTTTGCTGGGAGGATTCTCAGGGAGTAGTGACAACTGTGTATTTATCACTTGAGGTGTAAGAGTATCGCTTTCACACGGAGTATCTGTAATGACTACAGTATCTTTTTGTGTAATAGTATCTCTATCACAAGTAGTATCTCTATCACTAATAGTATTATTACTATATAAGAGAAGAGAGGAAACTGGGGTTGAACCCGGTTTCTGTTGACATAAATCCGCAGAAACTGGGGTTTCTGTTGCAGAAACTGGGGTTTCTGTTGCAGAAACTGGGGTTTCTGTTGCAGAAACTGGTTTTTCAGGAATGCCTGAAATTCGTCTCGATAAGACGGTTTCGAGGCGGTCGACAAACGATTGTGACCATATTTTCCCCTCTTCGTAAAGGCCGGCATCGATGGCTCCAAACCTAACGAGCATGTCGAGAATGGCGCGAACCTTTTCCTCGTCGCATCGCATTTTTGCAGTGTACCAAATCCATCTCGCCTGGGTACTCACGTCGAGAATAAAATCATCCTCATTCCCGATCAGCTCAAGTGTTTTGAACCATACGGCGTATCCGTCATTACCATACAGGCTGTCCAGTGTCTCAACCGTTGGGCTTCCGAGACAGTTTGTGTCGTGCATGAAATAATCAACTCCCCTTTTCCCGGGCCGGCCCATTAGTATCCCTCCGATCTGCCGGGCGCTATATCGGTATAAAGCCTCGGCCCTGTTATTTTTTTGGTAGCTCTGCAGTAGTCGCAGCGTTCGCAGCGGATTGGTTCGTCTATACCATCTTTGACCCGCTGGAAATGCTGGGCACGCGATTCCATTCCCGCGAACGCGGAGGAAAGTGATTCGCGATCGTTCATCGCGAATACATCCCGGTCCGGCGGGAACTGTTTGCTGATTGCGATAATCAGGAAAACTGCGTCATTAAGTGAGCCTGCGTTTTGCTTCTCGATCTCGATATAGGCCGCCGCTCGGCGCGCATAACCCCAGTGTTCGATGAAGCTCTCGCGGATCCCGTCCTCCGAGTAAAACGTCTCGTGCATATCCTCGCAGGTCTTGTAGTCAATGATCATGCGAGAGGAAAGCGAGACATATTTGTCAAGGCGGATTTTGAAAGGGATATCCCCGAAAAGAACGCCGGTCATAACTTTTTCTGTTTCGCCTGGGAGTCTGATCAGGCGGCCGATATACGAATCCTTCCGAAGAGTCTCAATCATCAGATCCGCCCGATCAAACTCCGCTTTTTTGGTACGCTTCCCGACTTGATAGATGTCGCTCCAGTGTTTGTCAAGAAACGATTCGAAAGCATCCGGTCCTTCCATTGCGGCGTGGAGGTAGTTGCCGACGATCAGTGCGGTACTGCTGCCTTTCGGCTTTTCATACTCGCCGCGAAGATAGGCCGCCTCCCGCGCTTCGCACCTGCAAAACGAATCCCATTGTGAGCAACTCATGAATGCACGATCCGCGCCGAGCGAGTAGTAGTTATCTTTTGTGAGGGCGAATTTTTCCGCTGTGTCTGCGCACATTTAGATTTCGCCTCCCGCTTCTGTATCCTCTTCAGGACTTTCGCCGCTCACGGGCGACCTGGGCGCGCCTGCCGCCTCGCCTTCCTGAAGGATCTGGTCGACGCTTTGCGCGACATCCTCGATCACTTCCGCATCCGCGGCGCCGCGCTCCAGCTGCTCGTTGTCGCTCGTACGATCGTAACTCTGCATGAGAAGCGAAGAATCGTCCGAGCTTCCGATAAATCTCTTCAGCGCGCGGTTTATAACCGTCTTTTTTGCCATCTCGCCG
>WRFF01000085.1 GCA_009778945.1 Clostridiales bacterium
GACCGCTTCCCCAACGTCCGCCGCGATCTGGGGGGACGTGAGCGGATAGCTTTTATCCGCCCGTTTGCCAAAGATTTTGAAAGACAGCGGGGGTGACAGACCGTCCCCCTCTGTCACCTCTGTCACTCGCCGCTCCATCCACGCGGCCGCCGCGGCACAAATATCCGGCATCTCGCGGGAGACCAGCCGCCACGCGGGGCTCACGGACGCGACGCCGAAGAGTTTCAGCATAGCGCGCGCCAGCGCCTGCTCCCGCTCCGGCGCGTACCCCTGCACAAGCAGCAGCCCGCCGTCGGCTTTCGCGCTTACGCCGGCAGTTTCGCCGGATTTTCCGCCGCCGCAGACTTCGGTGATCGCGGTGCGCATCCTGCGCAGCAGCGCCTTTTCAAAATACGGCTTGTTCGTCCCTTTCAGAGCGACCTCGCCGTACCGTACAATCAGAAGTTTTTCGAAATCTTCCCCCATATCAGCCGTCATTCCCTATGGAAGCGCGAATCAAATCGGCGCGGTCCCTCACCGCCCCTGCCCGACCGAACGCAGATGCAGGGCAGCCTCCTTTACGCGCTGCACCACAATGTCCATATCCTTCGGATCGTCGTAACAGGAAAACCCGAAACGGACCGCGCTGGCAATGACCTCAGGAGGGCAACCGATCGCGGCAAGCACGCCGTCTTTCTTCGCCTCTTCTTCTTTACGCTGCGACGAACAGGCGGCGCCGGTCGAAATATAGATCCCTTTTCGTTCCAGCTCGTGTACGAGCACTTCCCCGCGCGCGCCGGGAAAGCTTACATTTAAAATATACGGCGAGCAGAGTCCCGGTTTTCCCGTGACAGACGCGTCAGCCGGGCTGTTGATCACCACCTCCGGCACCTCCGCCAGAAGCCCTTCCAGAAGGTGCCTGCGGCAGGTGTTCGCCGCTTTCGCGTTCCCGACGATTTCCGCCGTCATGAGTTTGGCCGCGGCGGCAAACCCGGCGATGCCCGGTACGTTCTCCGTACCCGAGCGCAAGCCGTTTTCCTGGCCGCCGCCGAATAGCATAGGATGCAGCTTCCCGGGCGCAGAGGCATACAGCGCGCCGACGCCTTTCGGTCCATGAATCTTGTGCGCGCTGAGTGCGATAAAGTCGATATCCCGGAATTCCCCGTTTCCCGCGTCAATCGGCAGCTTCCCATATGATTGCACAGCGTCCGAATGGATGGGAATAGAGGTGCTGTATCTTGTCGCGGCTTCCTTTACGATCCCCGCGATCTCCTCGATCGGCTGGATCGTCCCGATCTCGTTATTGACATGCATCACGGAGACAAGCCCCGTATCGGCCTCAAGTTCATCGCGCAGCGATCTCGGATCGAGCATACCGGGCGCAGCGCTGTCCGCGGGCAGGACGGCGACCGGCTTGACGCGCACGCCTCTTTCCGCGAGATAGGCTGCCGCCGAGCGGACCGCCGCGTGTTCGACCGTCGAGACAAGCAGCGCTTTTTTCTTAAACGCGCCGCCCGGCCCTCCGAGACTGCCCGGAGCCGTGAAGAAAGCGGAGAGCAGCGCCAGATTGTCCGACTCCGTCCCGCCGCTCGTGAATACGATGCTTTGAGGCCCGACGCCGAGACTGCGGGCAATCTGCGCGCGCGCTTGTTTCACGATACGTTCCGCTTCCTGTCCCGCCGTATGCGGCGAAGACGGGTTCGCAAAAAATTCGGTCATCGTGAGATATGCTGCCTTCGCCGCTTCGGGACAGACTTTTGTGGATGCCGGATTGTCGAGATAGATCGCCATACTCAGACCGCCTTTGTTTCTTTCTTACTTTGCGTAATCCACCGCGCGCGTTTCACGCAGCACATTGACTTTGATCTGGCCCGGATATTCCATCTCGCTTTCGATCTTTTTGCTGATCTCGCGCGCGAGGAAGGCGATATCCTTGTCGCTGACCTCGTCGGGTTTTGCGATGATGCGGATCTCACGCCCCGCTTGGATCGCGTAGCTGTGATCGACGCCCTTTGTCGTATTCGCGATCTCCTCCAACTGCTGCAGGCGCTTGATATAGGTTTCAAGCGTCTCCATGCGCGCGCCGGGACGGGCCGCGGAAAGCGCGTCCGCCGCCGTGACGAGCACAGCTTCGAGATTTTTCGCCTCATAATCGCCGTGGTGCGTACACATCGTATCGATGATCGTCTGCGGTTCCTTGTATTTTTGCAGGAGCTCCATGCCGAGATCGACATGCGTGCCTTCGCGCTCGTGGTCGACGGCCTTGCCGATATCATGCACGAGGCCCGCGCGCTTGGCGAGTTTCGGGTCGAGCCCGAGCTCGCTCGCCATAAGCCCCGCGAGCAGCGAGACTTCGATCGAGTGCTTCAGCACGTTTTGGCCGTAACTCGTGCGGTATTTGAGCCGTCCGAGCAATTTGATAAGCTCGGGATGCAGATTGTGGACGCCCGTATCGAAGCAGGCCTGTTCGCCGGCTTCTTTAATGATGTTGGCAACTTCTTTTTCCGCTTTGTTGACCATTTCCTCAATGCGCGAAGGATGGATGCGCCCGTCCACGATGAGCTTTTCGAGGCTGAGCCGCGCGACTTCGCGTTTGACCGGATCGAAGCCCGACAGCACGACCGCTTCCGGCGTATCGTCGATGATGAGGTCGATGCCCGTCATGCTTTCGATCGCGCGGATATTGCGCCCCTCGCGCCCGATGATGCGGCCCTTCATCTCATCGTTCGGCAGCGGCACGACCGAAACCGTGATCTCCGCGACATGATCCGCCGCGCAGCGCTGCACCGCGCCCGTGATGATCTCCTTCGCTTTTTGGTCCGCGTTTTCGCGCGCCTCCGTCTCAATCTCGCGGATCAGCACCGACGCTTCCGTGCGGATATCCTTTTCGATATTTGAAAGCAGGATCTGTTTGGCCTCTTCTTTTGTGTAACCCGAAATTTTTTCAAGCTCTGCATTCTGACGGTTGATCGCCTCCTGCAGCTCGTCTTCTTTGTCCGTAATATTCTTTTCCTTGCGGATGATATTGGCTTCTTTCTGTTCGATGCTTTCAAGTTTTTTGTCGATTGTCTCTTCTTTTTGAATCAGGCGCCGTTCCGATTTTGAAATTTCAAGCCGACGCTGTTTGATCTCCTCGTCGGTCTCCTGTTTGATTCTCAGCGCTTCGTCTTTGGCTTCCAATATTTGTTCTTTTTTAAGGGATTCGGCGTGTTTCTCCGCGTCCAAAATCAGGTTTTTCGCGGTCTGTTCCGCGTTCCCGATGGCTTTTTCCCCGATAGATTTTCTCATGATATAGCCAAACAGGAGCCCCGCCGCCGCCGCAACCACGATCAGGACGATCCAAAATAAAATATTAATTATAATAAACACCTCCTCAAGTGATACTTTGGGAAACGCTTCCTTAATACTTA
This sequence comes from Clostridiales bacterium, assembly GCA_009778945.1. Taxonomy (GTDB): domain Bacteria; phylum Bacillota; class Clostridia; order Peptostreptococcales; family Anaerovoracaceae; genus WRFF01. Next base: position 3,390 of record WRFF01000085.1, read on the forward strand.
AATCCGCGTTTCTTATATTCACGATCTACCTATAATTTTTATTTATTCACACAACCAAAATAATAATATATGATCTATCGTAAAAGCAACAAATTACCATCTTGTATTATATGATGGCAGTATAAGCGATGTCAACGTTTTAGGCGCCGTTTTACGGCCGAATAGGAGGTTATTTCCAGGATGATTTCAAGCCGACAATCTGGTTGAAAACTTTCTCACCGTCCGGCAGGTCCGAACTGAGTTTCGCGTCCGCGATATAGTAACCGTGCCGGAAAAACTGAAATCGCGCGCCCGGCCGCGCGTTCGCGAGCGACGGTTCCGCGCGGCAGGTCATCGTCCGCGCCGAATTCTCGTTCAGGCGCTGCCCGCCGTCTTCGTCATCCTCAAACAGATAGTCGTATTCGCGTACGGTGATGGACAGCGCGGTCGTCGCCTCTACCCAATGAATGGTCCCTTTGACCTTGCGGCCTTCAAAGCCGCTGCCGCTCTTTGTCCCGGGGTCATAGGTGCAATAAATCTCAATAATTTCCCCGTCTGCGTCCTTCTTGAAACCCGTACAGGTTACGAAATACGCGCCCTTCAACCGCACTTCGTTCCCCGGGAACAAGCGAAAATATTTCGGCGCCGGTTCTTCCATAAAGTCGTCGGCGTCGATCCAGAGCTCACGTGAAAACGGCACAAACCGCTCGCCCAACTCCGGATTTTCACGGCTGTTTTCCATCGCCGCTTCTTCTGTCCGGCCTTCCGGATAATTCGTAATGACGAGTTTTACGGGATTGAATATGACATTCCGGCTCTCGGCCTTCGCCTTCAGGTCTTCGCGCACAATATGCTCAAGCATCGCGATATCCACTTTGCTGTCGTCTTTTTTTGCGACGCCGATCTCGTCGCAGAACGTGCGCACCGCCTCCGGCGTATAGCCGCGCCGCCGGATACCGGCGATTGTCGGCATCCGCGGGTCGTCCCAGCCCTCGACAACATTCCCGTCCACAAGCTCCTTCAGGTAGCGCTTGCTCATAACCGTATGCGTGAGTTCCAACCGGGCAAATTCGATCTGGCGCGGCGGGAACGGCCATTCGAGCGCCTCAAGCACCCAATTATAGAGAGGGCGGTGATCTTCAAATTCAAGCGTACACAGCGAATGCGTAACGTTTTCGATCGCGTCTTCAAGCGGATGCGCGAAATCGTACATCGGATAGACCTTCCAGTACTCGCCCGTATTGTGATGCGGCGTGTGCGATATGCGGTAGATCACGGGGTCACGCAGGTTGATATTGGGCGACGCCATATTGATCTTCGCGCGCAGCACTTTTTCGCCGTCCGCGTAGCGCCCCGCCTGCATCTCGCGAAAGAGCGCGAGATTTTCCTCCGGTTCGCGGTTCCGGAAGGGGCTTTCTTTCCCGGGTTCCGTCAGGCTGCCGCGCGTGGCCGCAATCTCCGCAGCCGTCTGATCGTCCACATAGGCGAGGCCTTTTTCGATCAGCTTTTCCGCGAACAAATACATCTTTTCAAAATAGTCGCTCGCGTAATAGAGGCCGTCCCACTCAAAACCGAGCCAGTGCACATCTTCCTGGATAGCGTTCACATACTCCGTATCTTCCTTGACCGGGTTCGTATCGTCAAAGCGCAGATTGCATTTTCCGCCGTATTTCAACGCGGCGCCGAAATCAATGCAGATCGCCTTCGCGTGCCCGATGTGCAGGTATCCGTTCGGTTCCGGCGGAAAACGCACGCAAACACCCCGGTCAAACCGGCCGGTCGTCATGTCCGTTTCGATGAATTCGTGAATAAAATTACTAGTTGCTGTCAGTCGTCCAACCCTTTCATATGCTTGCACCGCAGATGCTTTCCGTTTCAAAACGGCCGCGTTTTACGACAACGATGCGCATTTTTGCATACGCCGGTTATTACGGGCGTTCGACGATCATGGCCGTCCCCATGCCGCCGCCGATGCAAAGCGTCGCAAGGCCTGTCTTCACGTCCCGCTTTTGCATCTCATACAGCAGGGTGATGAGAATGCGCGCGCCCGAAGCGCCTATCGGATGGCCGAGCGCGATCGCGCCGCCGTTCACATTGACGATTTCCGCCGGGAAGCCGAGTTCTTCAACGACAACCATCGCCTGCGACGCAAAGGCCTCGTTTGCCTCAACCAAATCGATATCGCCCACCGTAAGCCCCGCTTTCTCGAGCGCTTTTTTGGACGCCGGGATCGGGCCCGTACCCATAATGCTGGGCTCCACGCCCGCCGACGCGTAGCTCCTGACCGACGCGAGGATCGTCAGGCTGTGCGCCTCTGCGTATTCTTTGGAGGTGACGACGAGCGCGGCGCCACAGTCGTTGAGCCCCGACGCGTTCGCCGCGGTCACCATGCCATCCGGCTTGAAAGCCGGACGGAGCTTCGCGATCGACTCCGCCGTCGTGCCCGGCGTATATTGTTCATCCCGTTTGAAGAGTATCGGGTCGCCTTTGCGCTGCGGGACTTCCACGGGAATAATCTCATCGTCAAGCCGCCCGGACTCGATCGCCGCCTGCGCTTTCTGCTGCGAAGAAGCTGCGAAAGCGTCGATCTGTTCGCGCGTCAAATGCCATTGTTCCGCCACGTTCTCCGCCGTGATCCCCATATGGTATTTGCCGAACGCATCCGTCAAGCCGTCGTTTACCATCATATCGGTCATTGTCGTATCGTTCATGCGCGCACCCCAGCGGCCCTGCATGAAGGCGTAGCCGGTCGCGCTCATATTTTCAAAACCGCCGCAGACGACGACATCCGCATCGCCCGCCTTGATCTCCTGCGCCGCTATAGCGACCGACCGGAGACCCGAACCGCAGACCATATTGAGCGTGAACGCCGGCACTTCCTTCGGGATGCCGGATTCCAGCGCCGCCTGGCGCGCGATGTTCTGGCCGAGCCCGCCCTGCAGCACACAGCCCAGAATCACATCATCCACCGCATCCGGTGCGACGCCCGCGCGGTTCAGCGCTTCTTTGACCGCGAGGGCGCCGAGCTTATAGGCGGGGATGCTTTTCAGCGACCCGCCGTATTTTCCGATAGGGGTGCGGGCGGCTCCGACAATTACAACTTCTTTCATCAATGATTACTCCTCTCAGATTCCAGTTTTATAAGCGTTCACCCGGTGCCTCGAAAACCTTTGCCGGGATGATTCGGATTGTCCTTTATCATACCACCCCTGCCCCACGGCTTGCAATGTCAATCCTGTTCATTATTCAAAAAAATGAGAAAACCTCCCGGATCCGAAGGCGAATTAACTGTAAATTTCGCGGTTCGATCACGGGAATTTTGTCTCAAATCGTTACATCGTCCCATTCCGCGCGGACGCGGCCGATCTGCCGATGATCCGTAAGGTCGAAATGCAGCGGTGTGATCGTCGCGAAGCCCTCCCGGTTCGCGATGATGTCGCTCTCCTCCGGCGGCGCCTCACCCTTGATGCACGGCGTCCCCGAATAATGATAACCGAATCTTCCGTCTTCCGTCTCGCGGGGATCAAACCACTCATCGTATTCGCGGTAACTCAGCGGCACGACCCGGAGGCCGCGAATCTCTTCGTCCGGCAAATCCGGGATATTGACGCTGAGGATCGTATGCTCTCTGCAAATGAAATGCAGGCCGTTGAAATGCAGGCCGTTTGCGCGGAGCCCTTCCCCCTGCGGTTCGTCCGCCGCACAGCGCTCCGCGAGCCGCCGGGCAATACGCTGCGTAAGCCGCATCGCATAATCAAAATGCGTCGGCATTTTATGATAGGCAAGGTTGGAGGTGATGGAAAGCGCCACGCCCGGAAGCCCTCCCAGCCCGGCCTCCATCGCGGCCGAGACCGTCCCCGAATAAAGCGTATCCGTGCCGAGATTCATTCCGTGATTGAAACCGGAAAAGACCGCGTCCATCGTGACGCCGCGGTCCCTGTAGATTTCGAGCCCGATTTTTACACAGTCGGCAGGCGTTCCGTCCATCGCGATTGCCTGCGCCGCCTGGGGGAATTCTTCCCGCGGCAGATCCGCGATCGCGACCACGCGCCCGATCGTGATACCGTGTCCCGTCGCGCTCTGCTGGCACGCCGGGGCGCAGATATAGACTGTTCCGATACCGGCCAGTGCTTCCGCGAGTTTGTGGACGCCGACAGCTTTGATGCCGTCGTCGTTGACAACTAAAATATTCATAGTGCGTATTCTAACATAGTTTTTTACACTTGC
>WRFF01000086.1 GCA_009778945.1 Clostridiales bacterium
CCGAGCGCCGCGCCGCACATCGAATTGCCTTTGTACCAGAGGCTGAACGCGAAGAGCGCGAAGAAGCCGCTGATGACAAAGAACAGCATTGCATGCCCGTCGGAAAACGCGCCGCCGATGAATTTCGGCGCGAAGCCCGCGTCGCCCGCGATCAGGCTGAGGACCGGCACGAGGATGATCAGGTTCGAAAGCCCCGAGGTCGTCTGCCTGATCGTTATTCCTATTTCATAATCGATCAGCGTCGTGCCAAAGCCTGCGATGCAGCCTTCGACGCCCCAGCCGAACGCCGCGATCAGCGCAATCAGGCAGCCCGCGAGCACGCCCGGCGCAGCGTCGCCTCCGAAGGAGACACTGCCTATCATAATGCTCGCGCCCACGCAAATGAAGACGCCGACGAGCATGCGCGGGGTCAGCTTCTGTTTGAAAATGAAATGCCCGAGGATCGCGCCGATAGCCGGACAGAGCGCCGTGATCGGAATAATGACCGATCCGGCCATCTGCAGGGCAACGATATAGGCGGTGCTGGCAATCGGCCCGCCGGCCAATGCGCAGAGAATCATCACGCGGCCCGGCTTCGTCCAAATGCAGCGGACAAAATCGCCGAGCTTCCCCTTTATCCCCGCGATGGCCACGCACCAAACCGCGCTTATGCTGTCATTCACAGCGCTGCCGAGCGCGCCGAGCAGCAGGATCATGATTCCCGTCGTATGCACGCTGTACCAATTTCCCCAGATACCGGTCCCCATCCCCTTTGTGACAAAGGCGGAATACAGCCCGTAGCACATGCCCGAAAGCACCGCCACCGTGATTCCTTTCATGAAATAGGACCGCTGCAGCCGGTGCTTCAGATCCGCCGCCCTGCCTGTCTCAAGCGCGTTATTCATCCAGATAACCCTCTTCTTTCAAGATCCGATAAAAGTCCTTCATATAGCGGTATTGCACGAGCGGGTAGTCGCCGAATTCCTCGCCGAGCCCTTGCTTATATTGGCACCACAAAGCCCACAAAAAACCCGCGAGCGCCATATACATATAGAGCCGCGCCGTCTCCGCGCGCAAGGGCGCGCGCCCCAAATAGTACGAAAGCGCCAGATCCGCCCGCTCACGCGTGAAATACGAATAGATGGAAAACATCGCGACGTCGATGATCGGGTCTGCCGCCCCGCTGTACTCCCAGTCGATGACGCGTTCGCCGCCGTCCGGCAGCCACAGGATATTCGCGTACACATAATCGATATGGCAAAGGATTTCGGGGATAGCCAGGCGTTCACGAAAAGCAAGCAGCTCGTCCGCCTTTGCGCGTACCTCATGGTAGTCGGTGAAACGGATTGAATCGATCCCTTCCGCCAATTCCTCATAAAAATCGATCATCTCCGCAACGTCAAAGCGGTGCTCCGCCTTGATTCCCGCCCCGTGTATTTTGGCCAGCAGTTCCATCGCGCGCTTCAGCTCGGCGTCGTCCTCCGCGTCGACGACGCGCGCGCCTTCATAGAATCGGCTGATCTTGACGCCGGATTCGTCGTCGAAATATACGAGTTCGTCCGCTATGTCCAGCGGCGCGATCAGTTCATAGCTCCGTTTCTCCGCCTCCCGGCTGAGGAGCACTTCCGTCCCCTTCCCGGGCAGCCGGAAAACATAGTCCCCGCTCCCGACATGGAATACAAAGGATTGGTTGGTCATGCCCTCTTTCAGCGGGTGGATCCCGGATATCTCTCCTTCGGACACCCCAAACGTTTCCGCGATTTTCCGCATCACCGCGCTGCCCGTCTCCGCTGCGTAGCTCGTATCGAATACGCGCAGCTCTTCAAGGCTTTCAAACTCATGGACGTTTTCCGCGCTTTGCCGGTTGATATAAATCTCCAATCCGCTCAAATTTTCCATCAAAATATGTTCCCAATAATCATTATCCGTGCCCGGCGTTTCGTACGCTTTTTCGATCAGCGCCGCAAAACGCCGGGAAAAATCCGCCGTGAAATAGGCCGGCCCGTTCAGCGCCCAGGTATCCTCGCCGACGGTATCAATATGCGTGATGCATCCGCGCGCGCCCGTTTTCACGCCCCATTCTTTCGTCGCTCCCTCAAACCAGGTACAGCACAGCCAGCTTTCCGGCTCCCACGTATGAAAGATATTTTCTTTCATCCAGTGGTCCGCAACGAGCAGGTACGTATTTTTCAACTGCCCCCTCGCGTAATAGACGCTGACAAAATTGTTTTTGACCGCGTATTCGGGGTTGAAAACCAGTTTGACGCCGTATTTGTCAATCAGATAATCAAATTTTTCCTTCAGGTATCCGACGACAATCGTGACGTCCGTGACGCCGGCCGCGTGCAACTGCTCGATCTGCCGTTCGATCATAGGCGTCCCCATCACAGGCAGCAGACCTTTCGGCGTATCATACGTAAACGGCACAAAGCGCGATCCGAAACCGGCGGCAAGGATGATCGCGTTGTCGACGCGGTATCGCTCCAAATAAGCCGCCCCCGCATCCGTCAAGGCCGCCTCCTCCGTGATCAGGCCCGCGTCCTTCGCCTTCCGCATGAGCGCGTTTGTTTTTCCGAGCGAGCTGCCCAGTTTTTCGGCAAGCAAACGCTGTGTGGGCAGCCTGCCGCCGTTTTTTGCCGCTTCCCGCAACAACATTATCAGTGTGTTCATAATTTATAATTATATGTAAAAAATGAACAAAGTCAAGTTTTCAAAATGCTGGGGTTTAGTAATTGTACGGGATATTCTCGATCGACCGCACATAATGCCAGTTGGCGATATCCCTGCCGTCTCCGATCACATTGTAAACGAGCAAATGGTTTTTGCCGCCTCCGGACGGCCATTTCCAATAATAATCCCTTGGCGTCTGGTCGTCCGCCGGGACTTGATCCACCGGGACGCCATACTTTGCCGGGTTTCCGCCCGCCGCCTGCATGATCGTCGCGCGCAGGTTTTCCGACGCAACCGGCGCATTGCTTTCTGCCACAGGCATCCCCGCGGAACCTGCAGGCTTTACAAACAGACCCGCGAGCGTCGGGTACTCAACCTTCGGCTGACTCGGATCGTCCGGCCATCCGTGATCGCCCATCACGATGATCGTCGCGTTGTCATACAACCCGAGTTTTTTCATCTGGTCAATCATATCGTAGACAATCTTAAATCCGCCCTCCGCTTGCCGGATCACGGTTGAATCCGCCGAATACTGTACATTTTCATCGTAGATGATCGGATCATGCGGTCCCTGCAGATGATAGAACGCGAAATTATTTTGATCCGTTGAAATTTTGAGTCCGTCGCTGTTCAGTTGTTTGTAAAACTGTATGTCGTCAAATTTGTACGGCTGGCTTTCCTTGTCTTCCGAATAGACAAGATGCCCGAAGTCGTTGGCGGGAATCCAAAAGGAAGGTTTGAGCGCATACGGAGCGAAACGGTAGGCCGACAGTTCCAGGATGCGTTTGGAAGCCGCCTTTGAATCAAGCGACAGTTTTCCGGCGCTCGTGTTGTCGGCAAGCCCCATCAATTGATGGATGTCGTCATAGACCTGTCCTTTCTCCGTATAGAGGCGTACGGAATAGCCTTGGGCCCTCAATTCGGGAAGGAATGTTCCGGCTGACCACGCTTCATTGAGCCAGGTCGTTTGCGGTCGGTCCCACCAGCAGCGCTGCCCCGTGAAAAACTCCGGGATGGACGGCATTGTCGCGGAATAGTGTGTGACAAAATTGTTGTAGTGCGTGAACCCGTCCATCGGCGCAAAAAAATCGGGATTTTCATTCATAATCTCCGTCACATTATCGTCGTCAAGCCTGTCCAAAACAATGACGATGATGTTGCTCTTGGACGATACGTCCGTGAGGCCTTTGTCGGTCAAAAGCCCTTGAATCCCTTGCGTCGGATCCGCCACAGCCCCCTGGCCAGGCAAGCCCGTGTTCAGGAGCGATCCGAGCGCGACCAGTTGTATCGCGATGATGGCGGCCGGTACGATCAGGCCCGTAGCGCGCCAGCCTTTTTTCGTAAAGTAGCGCAGAGCGTAGAAAAAAATGAAAATTCCGATCCATATGCATAGATTGATCAAGGTCTTCTGCGTCATGTCATTCCAAGCCACAGTATCCCCGGTCATCGTGCCGAGCCCGCTGTTGAGGAAATTGCCCTGCACATAGCCCGCCGTCAACAGCGCCAGCGCCCCGCAGAGGAAGAAATCGAAAACACGCCCGCGCAGGACAGTCAGGATCACCGTCGGCACGGCGGCAACGATCAACGCAATTAAAAGGGTCTCATTCTGGATATCCGCGAAGGTGAACGGCAGCATGCTTGCGTTGGAGACGGTCAGGTCGATGGGGGCAAATACAAAAAACGTGAAGGCGATCGCGCAAAAAACGAGCGCCGCCGCGAGCAGACGTTTCGGCCAGACCCGGTCGTCTCGCCACAGCGCTTTCCATTTTCCGGCGCCGGTTTCCGCCGGAATTGTCTCCCGCGAAGCCGCCTCCGCTGCGGTATTTTCGGGCGTCCGCAGAAATTCGGGCATACCCGCTTTCAACTTTTCCAAATCTCCCGGGCGGACGATCGCCGGAAAAACTTCCCGGACCGGCTTCGCAGAAACGGCTGCGCTTTTTACGGCTTTTTTGTTTCCCGCAGAACCCGCGGAACCGTCCCGCAGCCGGATCTGCAGTCTGTAAAAACCCATGCGGAGATTGGTCAGTACCGCCCGGATGCGGTATACGACAATGCTTACAACCACGCCGAGCGAAATCGCCACCGCCGCGACGATTTGGATCAGATATGTCGTCGTAGCCGGGTCGATATAGGCATAGACCGCGCTCGGCAGGCCGAATATCAGTATTACTATCCATATTGCAAGGACAAGCCGGCGTTTTTTCATCACGCGCTCCTTGCCTCCGCGTTTTCCCGGCAGCGCGCGATCAGGTATTCCCCGCCGCTCTCCGCGCCATGGCCGATATCAAAGATATAGTAGTCCAGTATCTGCGTGATGCGCTCCCGGTATTCGTCCGCCCGCGCGAGCAGATCTTCCACCACGCCCGGCAGATCCGACAGCTTTCCCGGATCCACGGACACGCCGATTTGATCCCGCAGGGAAATGTCAAGCGGCGCGCACGGGATGCGCCGCCACTGCGCGTTGATGACCTTCATCGGCGTATTGATGAAAAGGGAAGGATGTTTCGTCGCGTAGGAGAAGTCCTGCGCAATCGAAGACCAGTCCGTAATGATCAAATCGGAAGTATAGACGGACTCGCTGCTCGAAAAATCCGTTTCAAAGCGCAGATCCTCCCCGATGCGCTCCGCGTATTTCGTAAGGATACGCTCCATTTTGGCCGGAAAGCGCTTGACGAATTCCGGATGCGGCCGCACCGTGACATCATAGCCTCGCCCCAGGAGCTGCCCCAAAATCTCGTCCAGACAGGAATCCATGATGTTGTGCATCTGCCACGACGGTGCGATAAGCACGCGCTTCCGTGATTCCGCCGCAGTGGCTCCTTCCCGGGCGCGTTTTTCCTGAATAGCCGCCGTCTGCTCCAGCAACGCATCCAAAAGCCCGAACCCTGTCTTTACAAGCGTCTTTTCCGGAAGCCCGTAGACACGCTCGGTCTCCCGTACCTCTTCGATATGGTTGGGCCCGTAGACGAAAACCGTGTCGAAATGGTCGAGCGCGTGCTCACGCAGCATGAGATGGTAGCTCGTCATGCCGTGATCCGTATAGATATATTCGATATCCTTCCGTATGAGCGACCGTTTGATATGAAAAGTTTCGAGATCCGGCATCGTCATCAGGACGATATCCGCATCCATCTTCATCATGAAAGAAGTCAGCGCCTTCGGGCCGATATAATAAGGCCTGATCTGCGGATTGCCGTTTTCAAAAATCCGGTCTTTCGGGTCGCTGGCCACATAGTGTACCACCACGTCCGAATGCTCCGTGACATAAGCGATGAGGCGGTCAAAATACCGCCAATAGCCGTTTGCTTCCGAATAAAAGACCAATTGTTTCACGGGTTCGGCAAAGAAACGCGCGGCGTCCGCCTTTTCCCGCGCATGAAGCGTCCGGTGCTCTTCGCGGGTCGCGCGCACCGCGGCGCGCTCCGGCTTGGCGCGGCGCGCGCTGTCTTCATAATCAATGTATTTTTTCGGGCTGAAGATGAGATTGCAAAACGCCAAAACCGGTATCCCCAGCAAATTGCTCGCTGTCCAGTAGAGGCCGAGGGCCCCGGGGACCACGGCGGCAAAATACGCGGAAAAAGCGACGAGGAAAATCGCCATCCCCCAGCGTCCGATAAAGCCCTGCTCCACCTGCAGCACATTATATTTATTCTGCACAAGCGAAAGGATGAAGGCGCTGACGCCTGACAGGGCCGGCCACAAGATCTTCATACTGCCGAGCGCAGGGAGATGGGACAGGTCGATGCCGAAGAAAATCGTATTGGCGTATTGCGTCGCCGGCTGATTGATCACATGGATCAATCCGAGAATGATCGGGATCTGGATCAACAGCGGCAAAATGCCCGCAAACGTGCTATACCTTTCCTGTTGATAAAGCGCCTTCGTCTCCTGCGCAATGCGCGGGCTGTCGCCTGAATTGTAGGCTTTGATATCCGCAAGCAGAGGCTGCATCCGCACCATTTTGATCGAATTCTTCTGGGCGATAAGGGACAGCGGAAACAGGACGATTTTCGAAAGTACGGTGAAAAAAATAATGGCCGACCCGTATCCGCCCGTCAATCCGTAACACCAGTGCATCAGCGCACCGAGAGGCGTCCCTATCCACTCATTTATTAACCCCATAGTTTTGTTATTATACCATGAATAAAAAACCGGCTCAGGATAGGGCGTTAAGTGGTTTTCTTAAAAAAACCGATCGTATCCCGGATGCCTTCGCGAAAAGATATTTTGGGTACAAATCCGGTATCCTGCCGCAGCCGGGAGATATCGAAAACGGCGTTATCGGGTACGCCGGTTTTATAAGGGAGATCGCCTATCCCCAAAGGAAGCGCGGGATCGATAGCGTCGCGGAGCGTAAGTATATATTCGGAAAGCCTGCGGGTATCGCCGCTTCCTACGGCATAGGCCATTCCGGGAACCCCCTTCTGGCCGATTAAATACAGGGCGTTTAAAAAATCATCGATATACAGGAAATCCCACTGCTGCTCCAGCCTGGTAAAAGAAGGTTTCTCACAGGCAAGCAATGTTTTGATTGCGTAGGAAAGGATGCCACCGTCATCCCGGCCGGGGCCGTAGACACTGGAAGGGACCGCCCAAATAAGAGGAAGCTGACGGCGTTTCGCACAGGTATCGCAGAGGATATGGCACGCCGCCTTCACGGCGCCGTAAGCATCCGACGGCGTGAAAGGGTTGTCCCCGGAAATGACGCCGCTTCCCGCCGCGTATTCCGAAGCCGAACCCAGAAAAACGGCTTTCCCGCAGGAGGTCCGCCGGGCCAGTTCCAAAACATTCAGGCAGCATTGTATATTCAGGGTTTGGAGGCCGTAATCGTCGCGGTCCGCCGCGCCCACGCCCAGCCA
>WRFF01000087.1 GCA_009778945.1 Clostridiales bacterium
GCAGAAGCTTGCGTCATAATGAACAAAAGCAAAAGAGAAGCATCACTTATCGATAAACGTAAAATAAGCATCGGCTTCATCATACTCATACTGCTGATACTGATAGAGCTTGCGAACAAAGCCGCCGGTTTCAATATTCTGAACGGATTGACCTCTATACCGGTTGCGTTTGCCTGGATGGGCACGCATTTGGCGCCGACTTACGACTCTCTATCTGATCTTCCCAATATACTGAATGCGCTGTGGCAGACTATTTTAATGGCGATCGCCGCGACGGTGCTCGCCGCCGTATGCGCCCTCTTCTTTTCCCTGATGGGAGCCAGAACGACCTCATCCAACAGGGTTCTGGCGAGGTCTATCAGAATTGTGGCTGCTTTTTTCAGAAATATTCCGGATGTAGTCTGGACAGTTATTCTGTTGTTTTCATTCGGTCAAAATATGATGACCGGTATCATAACCTTATTTTTTACCACGTTCGGCATGCTCACCCGATATTTCATCGAAGTGATCGATGAGATCGGCAGGGAACCTACGGAGGCTCTCAGCGCTGCCGGCGCAAACTTTCTCCAGATATTCGCCCAGGGGATTTATCCGTCCATCATACCCGAAGTAATTATCTGGGTTTTGTTTATGCTGGAAACAAATATCAGGGATGCCACATTGATCGGTATTTTAACGGCAACGGGTATCGGCTATGTTTTCAATCTGTTCTATACGCGCATGGATTTTGCTTCCTGCGGGCTGGTTATTATCTCACTGGCGGTGGTGATCCTGGCCTTGGAGCTGATCTCCGGCAGAATAAAGAAGGCGATCGTATGACGACAACCGCAGTGCAGCCGCCGCAAAGTATGGATCATTATATCTTAAGGACATACGGAAATAAAATCAGGACGTCGGCTAAACACAGAAGCGACGTTGTCATAAAATTTACAATAACCATTCTGGCCGGCCTGGCGATTTATGCTTTTTTCGCCTTTGATTATCAGGGGCTCGACATCGGCCAGGCTTTTTTAAGCGCACTGCATTCGTTCAGAGTCGTTTTCCTTCAGCCGGCGGCTACGAGTGACAGCATAGACACGCTTCTAAACGCGCTTTTGATATCCGTTTGCATGAGCTTTCTTTGCACAATATTCGGCGCTTTCATCGCTCTTTTCACCTCCTTACTTTGCGCTCACAATATCACGAACGGCCCGGTAAACACGGTCGCGCGCAGTCTGGTTTCGGTTATCCGCGCGGTTCCGAATATCATTTGGGTACTGCTCTTTGTCATATCGGCGGGGCTCGGCAGCGTGGCTGCGGTCGTCGGCCTGACTTTTCACAGCGCCTCGTATCTTACGAAAGCCTATGCGGACGCTATGGAACAGGCCGATGCCGGCGCTGTCGAAGCGCTGAAATCCAACGGGGCGAATTTTATCCAGATACTGATTCAGGGGATATACCCTACCACGTTTACCTATATGCTGTCCTGGACATTTTTCAGGCTGGAAGTCAATTTCGTGAATGTGATCGCGGTCGGCGCGGCGGCCGGCGGCGGCGGGATCGGATACAACCTGTTTGTCGCCGGGAATTTCTATATGGATCTGCATCAGACCGGATTGATCACCTACATCATTCTCATATCCGTCGTCATTTTTGAGCAGATTGCGACAACAATAAAATCCAGAGTGAAATGATATAAGGAAAGGTTTGATTAACTCAGATGGATAAAAAGCGATTGACTAAAATTTTGGCGAAAGCGGACAGGCACACCGTTGCGGCGCTGTCCGCAGAAATACAAAAAACATGTGATCCGGTCATCCTAAAAGAGCCGGACAAAACGCTGGCCATGATAAAGATGCGGGAGCCGGTCAGAGAGGGTCTGTTTTATCTCGGCGAAGTTATCGTCTGCGAGGCGGCGGTAGAAATCGACGGGGTAAAAGGCTTCGCTGTTCTTATGGGAGACGACACCGAAAAGGTTCTTGATATGGCCGTCATCGACGCGGCTGTCAATAAAGGGATTTTCTCCCGAATGGATATGTTATTCGCGCTTGAAAAAGAACAACATGATCAGACAATGCGTGAAAACGCCCTGTACTTAAAAACGATGGTGAATTTTGTATCTATGGACGAGGAGGCCCCGAGCGATGTCAGCGCTTTTAAGAAAGCATAATTTTGATTCGGTATTCGACAGCCAGAAAATGTTCCGGCTGATTCTGGAAGCTATGGCAAACCCCGGACGGATTGTCCGCATAGAAGAATACGCGGACAAGCTGTTTGGTGACGAGCCCGAGCTACTGGCAGTCGCCGTAACCCTTTTGGATAACGGGGTCAGTTTTTCCGCCTGTGAAAGCGAACCGCTGTCGGAGGAAATCGCGGCCCTGACACTTGCAAAACGGGAAAGGCCCGAAGCGGCGGATTTTGTTTTCGTCCGCGACTTAAAAGATATGAACGATGCAATCGAAAGCGCGAAGCGTGGTTCTCTCTCCGACCCTTACACGAGTGCGGTTGTCATTCTGAAGGATGACAAAGATCCCGTGGGCAGCCTGATGCTTTCCGGGCCGGGCATAGACAGGTGTATAGAAGTTCCGGTTTCCATGGCGGTCAAAAACGCGCTTACCCTTCGCGACGCGCAGGAGTACGAATATCCGCAGGGAATCGACCTGTTTTTTGTATCAAGCGACGGGAGATTCCTGGCCGTTCCGCGTCTGACGCAGATCGAGGCGGCATAATGGCGTATGTTGCGGTTTCCGGAGGCAAAGAGGCGATTGAAGAAAGCATCAGGCTGCTTGACTTTTATAAAAGCGGTTCGGACAAAGATGTTGATGTCGAGGCGATTGAAAATAAAATGTCGCTGCTAGTCGACCGTGTGATGGGGGAAGCCGGACTGTATGCCAAATCCTATGCGGCCCTTGCGCTGAAACAGTGCGAAGGCTCGGTTGACGAAGCCGTATTTCTGCTGCGCGCCTACCGGTCGACCCTGACGAGAAATTATTATACCAATGCGGTAAACACCGACGAAATGCGTATGGTGCGCCGTATTTCCGCGGCTTTTAAGGACATAGCCGGCGGTCAGATTTTGGGCGCGACATACGACTATACGCACCGGCTGATCGATTTTGATGCGGACGGAAAACAGGCCTCCGTTCAGGCCAGGCAGGACCTGATTGCGGCGCAGACGCCGGAACCGGTCGCGGACTGTCCCCGCGTGTCGGACGAATTGAAAAGAGAGGGACTTATCGATCGCTGCTCCCGGGACGGCCGCCCGCCCTGTGACGTCACGGTGAATATGCTGGAATTTCCTGCCGGCAGAAGCGCGAGGCTGCAGACCCTCGCCCGCGCAGATACCGGCTTTATCTCCGGTCTCGCCTATTCGTCGCTGCGCGGATTCGGGCAGGTGCATCCCACCGTGGGCGAGCTGCGCTGCGGCTACGCGGAGCTCTGCATACCGTATCCGCCGGACGAAAGCGAAAGCATCTATATCGGTGAAATCCTGATTACCGAGGTGGAATGCTTCCATGAAGCGGATGATAAAGACAGACTCAAACTTGCCGTGGGCTACGGCGCGGTATTCGGCCGGAATGAGAACAAGGCGATTGCCATGGCGATCATCGATAACGAACTGGAGCACGGCGGCCCGCATCCGGCGCAGGACGAGGAATTTGTCCTGATGCATGGGGACAGTCTGGAGATGAACGGGTTTATCTCTCACCTGAAGCTGCCGCATTATGTCACTTTCCAGTCGAAGCTGGACGCAGTGAGAAAAACCCGAAAGGCAAAAGATGAATAAGAACTACAATTTTGCCTTTCTTGACGAGGGCTCGAAGCGGGAAATCCGCCGCGCCGCGCTGAAAGCCGTGGCGATCCCTGGGTATCAGGTGCCTTTCGGCTCCCGTGAGCTTCCCATCGGCCGGGGGTGGGGCACCGGCGGCATTCAGCTCACCCTTTCTCTGATCGGTCCGGACGATATGCTGAAGGTGATCGACCAGGGCAGCGACGAAAGCGTAAACGCCGTGAACATCAAAAAATTTGTGGGTCTCTGCACCGATATCGAAACTACGACCGATACGCGCAAAGCCACGATTATTCAAACCCGTCACAGAATACCCGAGATTCCACTGACGAACGAACAAATTCTCATATTGCAGGTGCCGATCCCCGAACCGCTGCGCGTGGTGGAGGCGCGGGAGGAAGTCACGAAAAAAATGCATGCCGAGAAAGACTACGCCCCTATGTGGCTCCAGCTTTATGAGAGCCTTGTGAAATACAAAAGGGTAACCATCGCAAGCGAATACCCCTGTATGGTGGAGGGGCGGTACATGATGAATCCCAGTCCTATTCCGAAGTTTGACAATCCGAAACTGCACAAGGCGGAATGCCTGTATCTGTTCGGCGCGGGCAGGGAGAAGAAGATTTACGCCGTACCGCCTTATACGGAAGTCGTCTCCCTCGCCTTTGACGATATTCCTTTTGAAAAAGAAAGCTTCACAGGCAAAATATGCCGTCTGTGCGGAAGCGCGGACACCTATTTAGACGAGGTGTTTGACGCGCAAACCGGGGAGAGAGTCTATCAGTGCTCCGATACGTCTTACTGTCAGGAGGTGCGAAGCCGTGCAGCTCGATGAAACACCGGTGCTGACCGTGAGGGATTTGACGGTTCGGTACGGCGAAGGCTGTTCCGGCTGCGGGCAAGGCATGGAGAAAAACCGCTGTCCCGTTTGCGGCAGCGTCTGGGCCGCAAACGATGTATCGCTTGATGTGTTCCCCGGGGAAGTGCTCGGTATCGTCGGAGAAAGCGGGTCGGGAAAAACCACCTTGATGCGGTCGCTGTATTTTGATATCGCTCCGACTTCCGGCAGCGCGTTTCTGCGCGGATACAGGGATGGACAAAAAAATATTTGGGACGCCAGCCCGGCGGAACGGCGCACGATGAAAAACAACATTATGGGCATGGTGTATCAAAATCCCGTTATGGGTTTGCGAATGGACTATTCCGCCGCGTCCAATATTGCCGAAAAAATCATCGCGGCGGGCAGCCGGAACGCGGGAGAGATGACGGCCCGCGCCACGGAACTTTTGGAGGCGGTGGAAATTCCGGTCTCCCGCATGAGCGAGATGCCGAAAAGTTTTTCAGGAGGGATGCAGCAACGGGTTCAGATTTCCAAGGCGCTCGCAAACAATCCGGCGCTACTGCTGCTGGATGAAGTGACGACAGGGCTGGATCTGTCGGTGCAGGCGAAGGTCCTGGATTTGATACGGAGAATCAAGGTGAAATACGGCGTTTCGATTTTGCTGGTATCGCACGACCTGGCGGTCATCCGGATGCTGGCCGACAGGACCATCGTGATGCTGGACGGAAAAATCGTGGAAAGCGGGCTGACCGATCAGATACTGGAAGACCCGCAGCACGCGTATACGCAACAACTCGTACATTCGTTGATATAGGAGATAGAAATTTTGATTGCGATAAAAAACGGAAAAATCATAACCCCGGATGAGATTATTGAAGACAAGGTGCTGATGCTTGAGGCAGACAGGATCCTCGGTTTTGCCGACAGCGCGGAAGGCGCGGAGAAGGTGACAGACGCCCACGGGCGGTATATCATGCCGGGATTGATCGACCTGCACTCGGACAAACTGGAGCAATTCGTTCTGCCGCGGCCGACCTCTCAAATGGGATTTGAATTTGCGCTGAGAGTGTTCGAACGCGATTTGCTCGGCGCGGGGATTACCACCATGTACCATTCGATTTCGTTGTTTGCAAACGAAATTATCGGGAAATCCCCGCTTCGGACAAAAGACAATGTACAAAAACTCGCGAATCTTATCGCCGATATCCATTTTCAGTACCACCTGATACATCATCGCTTTCATCTGCGGACGGAAGTCGACAATTTTGAAGCCTTTGATATTGTGCGGAATATGATAGACCAAAGTAAAGTTCACGAGATCTCTTTCATGGATCATTCCCCCGGGCAGGGGCAGTATGTCAACCTTGATTATTATCACGATACCGTGATCAACTATGGCGGCAAGGAAATCAGCACGATCGGTTTTGATGGAATCATGGAGTATCACCGGACCAAGACCGTCTTGTCGTTTGAGCAATTAAAAGAACTTGCCGATCTCGCTCACGCGAAGAATATTCCGGTGGCCTCCCATGACGATGATACGGCCGTGAAACTGGACATAAACAAGGGACTCGGAGTGGATATAAGCGAATTTCCGATTACGATAGCGGCGGCGAAGTCTGCAAAGAAACATGGGTTTTATACGGTTGTAGGCGCGCCCAACATTTTGCGGGGCAGTTCGCACTCCGGCAATATGTCGGCGGCGGAAGCGATTTTGGAGGGCTGCGCGGACATACTGTGTTCCGATTATTATCCGGCAACGATTCTGCACGGGGTATTTCTCATGCACAGCAAATACCATATGCCATTGCCTCAAATGGTGAATATGGCGACGCTGAATCCCGCGAAAGCTACGAGGACCGATAAGGATTACGGTTCGATCAAATCCGGGAAAAAGGCGGATTTGCTGATCGTGGATACGCTGGACGGCTATCCGGCCATCACCCACGCGTTTGTAGACGGCCTTCCGGTTTCGCGGATCGAATACAGGAAATGATAATGGAAATTTTGCGCATTCAAAATCTCACGAAAAACTTTTACCTGCACAATCCGGGGCTCAAGATCACATCCTGTCGCGATATCAACCTGACGCTGAACGAGGGCGAATTTATCGGCATTGTAGGATTGTCAGGCGCGGGAAAATCGACAATATTAAAATGCGTCAACCGCAGCTATCTGCCAGGACAGGGCGATATTTTATACGACAGCGAAGCCTTCGGCGCGATCAATCTCTCTACGGCGACCGAGCGGGAGATTCTCTATCTGCGCTGTCATGAAATAGGCTATGTGTCGCAGTTTTTAAATGTCATGCCCCGTACCACAGCGAAGGAACATGTGATGAACGCGGTACTTGACATGGGCGCGGACAGGGACAGCGCCGACGCCGATGCAAGAGAAATACTGGCGTATTTCCGGCTGCCGGAAAACCTTTGGGACATCTACCCCGCCACCTTTTCGGGCGGCGAGCGGCTGAGACTGAACCTCGCCCATGCTATGGTGAAAAAACCTCGGCTGCTCATGCTGGACGAACCCACTGCGTCTTTGGACAACACGACAAAAATTCTCGTCCGGGATATACTCCGGAGCCTCAAGGACAAGGGTGCCAGCATGATCGGGATCTTTCATGACATTGAATTTATGGAGGGAGTTTGTGATAAGGTTTTCAATATTTCGGAAGGGGCGATCATCTCATGAGAGCGGATCTGCACCTTCATTCCACCGTGTCCGACGGCAGCGAAACGATTTGGCGGCTGATCGGTATGGCAAAGGCAAAGGGACTCGATGCCATTGCCGTCACCGATCACGACACCCTGTCTCATCTGCCCATGATTCCCGCGGGCGCCGGTATCAAAATCATCGGCGGCATCGAAATAACCGCCGCTCA
>WRFF01000088.1 GCA_009778945.1 Clostridiales bacterium
GGCCGGTGGATGCCGCCGGCCTCGCGAACGCGCTGAAAGCGGAAGCCGGGCGGCTGCCCGGCGCGCGCGCGGCGCTGGTCCTCAAGCTTCATCCGCTGGACGCGGCGCGCGATGAGATTGAAACCTTCCTTCGAAATACGCAGGATACGCGGGATACGGCGAAAGCCGGCGAGGCGGGTCCGTTTGTCCTCTGCTCCGATGACGAGTTCCCCACGCTCCGCTGGTACGCGCTGGCGGACGCGGTCGTTACGGATTATTCCGGCGTTATCGTGGAAGCCGCGGCTTTCGGGACAGCTGTTTACGGTTATCTGTACGACGCGGACCGTTACGCGGCGGAGCGCGGCCTCAATGTCGATCTGCGTTGCGAGGCGATCGGGCCGTACTGTTTCAAGGAAGCCGCCGCGCTTTCTGCGCAGGCGCTGCGGGATCTGTACGAGGGGACCTACGATTTCGCGCGGCTGCGCGCCTTTCGGGACAAATATCTGGAAGTCCCTCTCAGCGGCAATACGGAACATTTGGCCGCTTGGCTGCTCTCGCTCATATGAACAAAAGGAGTACTTGCCCAACGCCATCCCGGCAGGCGGTATGCCGGTCAGCTTGCTCGGCAACGCTATGCCGGATGAGTGTGTAGCTTACGCGAAAATCTTAAAGCCGTTTGCGGCTTTGTTACAAGCTACAGGATTTAGCAAGAAGGTGTTCAGTGGCAATTTGATTCCCCGGGACTCGGGGAATTTTTATTCAATCAGCGCTCCTTTTACCGCGTTCGGCAGCAGGATATAGAGCCGCATGAGAAAAAGATTCGTCTTCACAGAGGCGTGGCGGACATCGGGATGGCGGCGCATCCGGGTTTTCCAGTCCGGGAAATAACGGGAGAGGAACGCGAACGAGAAGCGGATAAAGCGCAGTTGGAACCCTTTGTCGCCGTAACGGTGCAGGGCGTTCGCACGATGGTCGTAGGCGCGGGCCGACAGATCGCAGAGCCAGGGGGAGAGCGCCTCAAAATCCTCGCGGCGTTCCCGTTCTTTGAAAAATTCGATCAAGTCCCCGAGATTCGCATAAATATCGTACCAGCGGTTATTCATGGTGTTCGTAACGGAGCCCGCGCTGTACGCGTTGTAGCGATAGAGCGGCTCCCGCACGAAGGCGGCTCTTTTCACGGCGCAGAGGTATTCCGCGAGAAAAAGCGTGTCCTCGCCGTAGGCCCGGTCTTCCGGAAAGCGCAGCCCGAGTGCGCGTACGGCGCGCGCGTCGAAGAGCTTGTCCCAGATAAAGTCGGGAATATTCGACAGCAGGAAACCGAGATCGTCCGGAGAAGAGACCGTGAAGACGCCGTCCGGCGTCAGTCTGTCCAGGAGACGGGAGGAAAACGGCACGGCTTTTTCTTTCGCTGCCGCGCCGCCTTTCGCTGCCGCGCCGTCTTCCGCTTCACGGAAAGCGGTATGCTCGCAGACCGCGAGCTCGGCGCCGTTCTCCCGTATCGCGGAGAGCAGGCGTTCGTACAGCGCTGGTTCGGTGATATCGTCCGCGTCGGCAAATCCGATATAGCGGCCCTGCGCGCAAGCGAGCGCGAGATTGCGCGCTGCGGAAGGGCCCTTGTTTTCAGGGAGCGTGAGCAGGCGGATGCGCGGGTCGCGCGCCGCGTAGTCTTTCAGGATACGGTCGCTGCCGTCCGTCGACCCGTCGTCGACGCAGAGGATCCCAATCGCCGCAAAAGACTGCGCGAGCAGGCTGTCCAAGCAGCGCGCCAAGGTGCGCTTCGCGTTGTACACAGGAACGATGACGCTGA
Source organism: Clostridiales bacterium (assembly GCA_009778945.1). Classification (GTDB taxonomy): domain Bacteria; phylum Bacillota; class Clostridia; order Peptostreptococcales; family Anaerovoracaceae; genus WRFF01. The sequence continues at coordinate 1,787 of WRFF01000088.1, forward strand.
TTACAAATTGTTCAGGACTGTCTGCAGTTTCCATATAAGCCGTGTATTATCGTCTATGGTCAGATTGCCGAGATGGCCTACGCGCAGCAGTTTGCCCTCCCATTCGCCGCCGGTCGGATTGACGTAATATTCATATCTTTCATACAGCTTGCGCCAGATTTCCTGCGCGTTATGGTGCGGAAAGATCAGCGGGGTGCACGCGCTGCTCAGCGGATGCGCCGGCAGTTCTGCGGGCAGGATGAAAGCCTTTCGCCGGAAATCCCGCGCAAGCTCCGCGGTACGGGCGGTCTGCGCATCCGCGCCGCCCTCCGCTTCGATCGCGCGCAGCCGTTCCCGCAGCGCGCAGATGGTCAGGATCGCGGGCGTGAAAGGCGTCTGGCCGCGCCGGGCGTTTTGCTCCGCGTCGCGCAGGTCGAAATACGCCGAAAACGGCGGGATATCCTCGCAGGTGGCTTTTCGAAAGAGCCGTTCGGAGAGGACCAGGGGAGCCAGCCCCGGCGGCAGCGCCAGCCCCTTATGGGAGCTGAGGATAAGGGCGTCGATCCCGTGGCGCTTTACGGACAGCGGATCCGCGAGAAAAGAGCCGATCGCGTCGACGACATGATAGAGATTATAGTCCCTGCAGAAACCCGCAATCATATCCATGTCGTAGAGCTGTCCCGTGGACGTCTCGTGCATATTGACAAGCAGCCCCGTGAAAGCCGGTTTTCGGCTGCCGGCGGCGGGAAGCGCCGCTTCGAGCATTTCGCGCGTCAACGCGGCGCCAAACGGTACGGACACCGCTTCATAAGGAATGCCGTGCAGGGCGCAGAGTTCGCAGAAGCGCTGGCCGAAACCGCCGCCGTTCACGACGAGCAGGCGGTCCTTCGCAGAAAAGAGGCCCGCGACCGCCGCCTCCATCGCGCCGGTCCCGGAAGAGGTCAGCAGCAGCGCGCGGCTTTCCCGCGGTGCGTCCGCGATCCGTTTCAGCCGTTCGGCGCAGTCCGTTTCGATTTCCGAAAACTCATCCGTCCGGAAATAGGGGATCTTTTTTCGCAGGATTCCTCTTGTGTCCGGGAAAAATTCCACGGGCCCCAGTGTAAACAGTTTCACAGCAGATCCCCTCTTTCCAGAAGGTTCATAAGCGCCAGCAATTCTTCCGGCGGGATCATGCCCGTATCGGTTTTTCCCTCCGCGATTGTCCGCGCCGTCTCTGAAAGCAAATAACGCAGCCCCGGCCCCTCCGTGTTGAAACTGAAACGCTTGACGCTGTCCGCGCCGCCCGTTTGAAGTTTGAAATAGGAGAGATTCCACCAGGCCCCGGGCGCGTCCGCGCGCCCGTCCGTGCCGAGGATTGTCAGCCCCGGATGCAGCCATTCCGATTCGGAGACCGCGCAGCTTGCCGCCGCGCCGCGCCAGGCGTAGACAACCCGGTCGTAGCGTTCTCGCCCGCGCACGCTGACGCGCGCGATATTCTCCGCGTCCGCGCCAAGGATACGCGTGATTGCGTAGGTTGCGAGCGTCTCCGCGTCGCGAAATCCGCCAAACGGTTCCGCCGGCATCGCACATTCCACGGACAGGACGTCGCCGATCGCGCCGCCATGCAACAGATCGATGAGCTGCCGGAAGGTACGCAGACAGGCGAGCGGCAGGCGGGGTACAAGCGCCAGGTTTTTCCCCCGCGCGAACTCCATCAGATCCTCCGCTTCTTCCGGCTGATTGAACGGAAAATCGCAGAGCACATGTTTCCCGCGCTCAAGCGCCTCAAGCGCGAACGCATAACGGTAACGCCGCCGGACATGCACATAGACGAGATCATTTTCGGCGAAAAGCGCCGGCATATCCGCATAGGCTGCCCCGAGGTCATATTTTGTGCAAAACGCCTCCGAGCCTGCGGTAGAGCAGGCGCCCGTCACTTCGAGCCCGCTGACAAAATGCGATTCGGCGACGATATCCCCGTCCGAAAACCCGTCGGCCGCGATGCCGACGCGCAGGATCCGCGCCAGATCGCTTCGCAGTTCCGTGCTCGAAACGCCCTTGGTGCGGTCCAGGTAAACGACCTCGCAGTATTTTTTCAAATAATCGAATTTCCCCTTCCAGTCGTTTCCGATCGCAAAGACGTCGATGGCGTATTTAATAATATCGCCGATTTTCTGGCCGACGTATTCCTCGACGATAATCTCGTCGGCAATCCCCGAAGCCCGCACGTTTGCGATGCGGGTCGGAAGGCTGTCGCGCACATTGAGTTTGCCGCGTTCCCGGTCGTAATCCTCGCTCGTAACGCCGACGATCAAATAATCCCCGAGCGCTTTGGCGCGCTCAAGCAGCCGTTGGTGCCCGACATGAAAGAGATCGAACGTCCCGTATGTAATCACCTTTTTCATAGGCGTATTTTACCATATTACCGCCGCTCGCGGGCGCGGTTGTGATATACTTCAAGCCATGAGTCCGAAGGTTTCCGAACAACCGGCTGCAGAAAGCAAAAACGGAAAATGGGTGGCCGTGCGTTTCATCGTCGCCGTCATTCTCTCCGCGGTTTTTGCCTATGGCGGAAATATCGTTTGCCGCCTCTTGATGGCTCATTTCTGGGGCGGGGACGCCGCGGCAATTCCGGGAAATACGGAGCGCATAGGCATCCTTTTCTTCGTTTTCCTGTTTGTTTTTCTGCATTTTGTCGTGAAGCCGCGCGTGCTGTACGCGCAGCTTTTCCGGTTTCGCTGGCTGCTCGGCGCGATTCTCTTCGCAGTCTGCGTCCTCGCCGAGTTCCACGGGTCTTCGATCGGCGTCTGGAATCTGTGGATCCAACCGGATGCGCCGTATATCAATAACTCCGTTCCGATCTTCGGAACGATCCGTCCCGAACGAACCGACGAATTTGTCGTAAATACGCCGCTGGCGTTTTCACAGGCATTCACCGGTTATTCGCCGGTGAACAGTATCGCGCAGGCCTGGCCGACGAATATGCTGACGGTCTACAATCAGCCGGTGCTGGATCTCACGCTTATCGCAAAGCCTTTCTATTGGGGCTATGTGCTGCTCGGAACCGCGAAGGGCCTGGCGTGGTTCTGGTGCGGCCGCTTTATCGCGCTCTTTCTCGTCAGCTTCGAAATGTTCCGCGTGCTTACGAAGGACAGACGGGTCTGGGCGCTCGTCGGCGCTTTCCTGCTCGCGTTCGCGCCGGTTGTGCAATGGTGGTTTTCCGTCAACTTCTTAGTGGAAATGCTGGTCTTCGGACAGCTTGCCGTGCTCGCCGCCTTCTATTTCCTGCGGACCGAAAGTGTTGTGAAAAAACTTATATGGGCGATTGTCTTCGCCCTGAGCGTCTGCGCTTATCTCTTTTCGCTCTATCCCGCGTGGATGGTTCCGTTTGCCTATCTCTTCGCCGTCTTATTCATTTGGGTTGTGGCGACGAATTTCCGCGCCGCCCCGCGCCGGCGTACCGAATGGCTCTATGTACTGCTTGCGGTCATAATCATTGGCGGCTTAGCCGCCTATTGGTATTTTGGCTCAAAAGATACGATCGAGGTTATTCGAAACACAGTCTATCCGGGGCAGCGGCAGACGACCGGCGGCGGGACTTTCGGAAACCTCTTCAATTATTGGATGAACCTGACTCTGCCCTACATACAGACAAACAATTATTCGGGCGGCGCGATCTTCCCCGGATTTTTCCCGTTCGGCGAAGTCCTCGCGATTGCGCTCCTTATCCGCACAAAACTTAAAGACAAACTGCTGCTCGCGCTGCTCTGTGTGAACGCTTTCCTGATCCTCTACGCGGGGATCGGCTTCCCGATGCCGCTTGCGAAGGCGACGCTGCTCTCGTATTCCCAGCCGTGGGCGGTGGCGATCGCGTCGACGGGGGTCAGCGTCTTTATTCTGGTCCGCTCGCTTTCCGCTTGGAGCGGGATCGCGGCGGCGTCAAATGTCAGCGGAAAGTTTTTGGTGCATCTGAAAAAGCGCGGGCTTCCGATTGCGCTTCCGGTCGTCCTCATCGCCTTTGTGGTCATCTCGGGCGCGTCCGTGAATCCCCTGATGCGCGGAATCAGCGCCGTCACGCAGAAGCCGCTGTACGCGGAGGTTCAGAAGCTGCAGGCGGAAGATCCCGGTATCTGGATCACGACATATCCCGCGGGGAATTATACGATTATGGCCGGCGCGCCGACGATCAACTCGGCCAATATCATACCGGCGCTCGGCCGCTGGTGGCTTCTCGACCCCGATCATCAGTATATGGACACCTACAACCGCTACGCCCATGTGGTGATCGGGTTCAATAACGAAAAGACGACGTTCGGGCCGGGCGGTGAAATCATCGGGATCGATCTCGCGATGAAAGACCTTCACAAATTAAATGTAAAATATATCTGTCTGAACGACGTCGTGAACGATCCGCAAAATTTGCCGACGCTTTCATGGGAAGGCGGGCACGCTACGCTGATCTATCACGAATATAACATCCGCATCTACAAGATTGAGTACAGCACATGAATATTTTGATTTCCGTTTTCTATCTGATCACCGCCGCGCTGCTGTTCGCACATCTGTTTTTCCTGCGCAAATCCGAAAAGCGGCAGAACGCCGTCTTGTGGCTTGCGGTCTGCATCCTGTTTTATGAATGCTGGCTGGCGTTTGCGGGCGGCATCCTTTCGCTTGCCCATATCCCGGTCACGCTCGTCTCCGTCGGTATCTGCAACCTGTTGGCTTGCGTAGCGCTTCGCTGGGCCGCCCGCCGGAGCGCACCCGGCGAGGATTTGGCCGAGCCGAAAGGGGACGGTTCTCATGGCTCGCTGCGGGCGAGCCATGAGAACCGTCCCCTTTTGGCTCCCCTTTTGGCTCGCCTCCACAGAGGGTTCCCGCTTCAGGCGTATACCGTACGGGGCATCGACATCGCGCTTGCCGTCTGCCTCGGGGCAGTCGTATTTTGGCTTTCCTGGGAGCGCTTCGCGACGGACGCGCCGATCATCTACGCGACAATCGATCCGGTGGACCGCCTTTCGGCCGCCCAGCACGCGATGGTTGCAGACACCGTCATCTACACCTATCCCAATATGTTTTTCGGGCATATGTCCAATGCGATGTTCATGCAGTTGCTCGATCCCGTCTTTCACGGCATCTACACGTTCCGCGCGTTTCAGATCAAGGAATCGATCAATTTCTGGCTCGCCGGCCTGCTCTTTTACGGCGCGCTGCGGCAATATTCCGATAAGAATTTTGCCTGCGGGTTTTTCTTCGCGCTGACCTTTGCCTACACGCTCGGGTATCCCTGGAACAACCAGCTGTACGGGTTCGGGTATCTCGGCGCGTCGGTCACCCTCATCATCCTCGTGCAGATCGGGGCGAAACTGCTCTTTACGGAAGGAGTCAAACCGCAGTTCGGCCTTGCGGTCATTTCCGCGGGCTGCCTCGGCGTCGGCATCAGTTACACGCTCTTCGCGCCGCCGGCCTATATTGCGGCCTTCCTCGCAATTGCGCTGTATTTTGCCCGCCAGCGCCGCGCACTCATGGGAGAGCCAAAAGGGGAGCCAAAAGGGGACGGTTCCTGTGGCTCGCCAGAGGCGCGCCACAGGAACCGTCCCCTTTTGGCTCCCCTTTTGGCTCCCCTGCTGAAGCGTGTGCTTCTCGTAGAGATCGCCGTCTTCGCGATCCCTGTCA
>WRFF01000089.1 GCA_009778945.1 Clostridiales bacterium
AATTCTTCACTTTTCCCGTCAGCACGTTTTCGATCACGAAGCCGGCCATATTGACAGGGTCCTTGGCGGCGGAATACGGAGGCGCATAGCAAAGCTCCAGTTTCGCCAAATCGTACGCGGTCATGCCCGCGCGGATTGCTGTCGCAATCACATCGCAGCGTTTGTCTGCCCCTTCATACCCGACGACCTGCGCGCCCAGGATCTTTCCCGTCCCTTTTTCAAACAGAATTTTCATGGACATGCTCACCGCACCGGGGTAATAGGCGGCGTGATTGGCCGAGTACGTGAAAGATTTGTCATAATCGAGGCCGAGCTTCTGCGCTGTTTTTTCGTTGATTCCGGTGGCGGCCGCCGTCATATCAAACACCTGTATAATAGCGGAGCCTTGCGTCCCTTCATAGGCGGAGGGAATGCCGCAGATATTGTCCGCCGCGATGCGGCCCTGCTTGTTCGCCGGTCCGGCAAGCGGGATCACCGCTTTTTGCCCGGAGACAAAATCGGTAATCTCCACAGCGTCGCCCGCCGCGTAGATATCCGGATCGGAGGTTTGCATATGTTCGTTCACAACGATCGCGCCCCGCTCGTTCACAGACAGCCCGGCGTCCTTCGCAAGCCCGCTTTCCGGACGAACGCCTACCGCCATGATGAGCATATCGGCAAGCAGCTCGCCGCCCTTGTCCAAACCGATATGCAGCCGTCCGTCCCGGTCCGCGATGGTTTTGACAGCGCTGCCGAGAAACAGTTTCACGCCCTTATCCCGCATATGCCGGTGCACGTCGCAGGCCATATCAAAATCGAGGGGGGCGATCACCTGATTGAGCATTTCCACGAGTGTGACCTCTACGCCGGCGCGGACTAAATTCTCCGCCATCTCGACGCCGATATATCCGCCGCCCATTACGACCGCTTCCGCGGGATGTTCGTTGTTGACGTAATCCTTGATCCTCATCGTATCGGGTATGTTTCGGATAGTAAATACCTTTGCATTGCCGGCGCCCTCGACCGGAGGGACCAGGGGCGCGGCTCCGGGCGACAGGATCAGCTTATCGTAGTTCTCCTCATAACTGTTCCCGGTTTTCAGATCGTGAACGGTAACCGTCTTTCCGGCCTTGTCGATTGCGGCCACATCCTGCATGGTGCGTACATCCACCCGGAAGCGGGCGTTGAAGCTTTGAGGCGTCTGCAGCGACAGAGCCGATTTGCTCTGAATTTCGCCGCCGATAAAATAGGGCAGGCCGCAATTTGCAAAGGAGATAAATTCGCCCCGCTCGAACAGGATGATTTCGGCGTCTTCGTCCAATCTCCGAAGTCTTGCCGCCGCCGAAGCCCCGCCGGCCACACCGCCGACGATCAGGATTTTTTTCATGTGTGTCGCCTCCTATCCCTGTACCATCTCATACGGCCAACTCATAATACCGCCGAAACTGACAGCGTTCGTATACCCCATGCGGGTCAGTATTTTTACTGCATTTCCGGCCCTTGCGCCGCTTTGACAATAAATATAGATGGCCGCGTCCTTGTCCGGCAACTCCTTTGGCGCGCGGGCGCCGAGTTCGTCGACCGGGATCAGTTTCGCGCCTTTGATCCGGATTTGTTTATATTCCTGCGGCGTACGGACGTCGAGCAAAATGAAATCGCCGCCTTGTTCCATTTTTTGGCGCGCTTCTTTCGCGGAGATCGCGCCGCCGCCCATTATGTTTGAAAAAAAGCCCATCTTGATTCTCCTTTCATTTTTAGCATAAGTATTTTAGCAGTAAGTACAGTATACTCTGTCGCTGCCGTATACTACGGATTTAATTTGTGCCTTTTATGCGGAAACAGATTTGTTATTGACAGTGGTTACGAAAAGCGTTTGGCGCTGAGGGCGAGCAGTGTCTGCGCAGGCAGATAGAAGATCCAAATCAAAACGCCCGCGATCGCGTAGTATGCTCCGAAGTTGGGCATGATGTTGACAATAGCGACATGGATATCGCAGCCGATGAAGAGGCACATGCCGAGGCGGGAAAGCAGGCGATTGCTCCGAGGCTGGGGCGCATGGAAAGCGGCAGTCGTTACCATAATGATGAGCAGTGCGTAACCAAGGACAAGAACCGCTAAAGTCGGCACACCCGAAAATGAGGAGAATGGCGAAACGGCGGCAGCCGACGCAAGGCCCGGGAAAACATAGTAGGCGGCGGCGCAGAGGGCGATGACGAGCCCGATCGGGAACCAGCGCGGGCGGTAACGGTACAGCGCCGTCAGATGTGCGGCGAAGAAAGCGATCATACCTGCGGCAAAGAAGCCCGTGAACAGGAGAAGAAAATCCGGTACGAGTGTGATTGCAAGCACGGCCGCCTGCAGGTTTGCATCCCGGCCGCGCCAAGGATTTTTCCGCACGTATAGGGCAATCAGAAGGCAGGAAACAATACCTGCGTATTTCAAAAGGCTGGATAGGGAAATATTCAGCGCCGCATTCTGAAAAAGAACGCCCGTATTTATGCCCGCCAATCCTCGCAGATCCAGTGTTATGAAGAGGATATACAGCACGAGGTTCAGAAGCAAAAATACAGATATCGGTCGTTCAAATTTTGGGAAGCTCTTCATTGTGCGCCGAAAATATTCAAAGATAAAGTCCCGCTCTGTTTCATTGTGCTATTATAACGTATATGGAACAGAACGGAAAAGAACTGCGGGTCGAAAACAGAAAGCCGGGCGCCGCTTTTGCCGCGGGTGTGTTCGCCGCGATCTGCATCGCGCTTCTCTGCATCTCCCTGGCCATTGTGCTGACCGTCAATTTCCGTCCCCTCTATTATCACGATATGACGGTGCTCGACATCCCCGGGCAGGCGGGTATGAGTACGGCGGAAGTGCGTTTGAATTATGATGCGCTCATCGATTATAACGAGCCGTTTTTTACCGGCCCGCTGGAGTTCCCGACGCTTCCGATGTCGGATCACGGACGCATTCATTTTGCGCAGGTCAAGCAGATCTTTGTCGCCTGCTACATCTTAGCCGCCGCCTGCGCGGTCCTGCTTTTTTTCCTCATCCGTTTCCTCCGGCGCAGGACGCGCGGCCGCTACCTGATCTGGGGCGGCGTCCTTGCGGTCGCGATCCCCGCCGCCGTTTTGGCCTTGCTTGCGGCAGTCGGCTGGGACCAGGCTTTTGTCATCCTGCACGGGATCCTGTTCAACAACAATTACTGGATATTTGATCCGCAGACCGATCCCGTTATTTTGATGCTGCCGGACACGTTCTTTTTGCACTGCCTTATCATGATCATCATACTGATCGTCGTATTCGCGGCGGTCTTCATCACGGCCGGCGTGAGAAAGGGAAGGAAGGAACGGGACGAAAATGAGTGAAGCGCAAACCTTTCCTCAAATCAGCCGAGCGGCGCTATCTCCGCGCGCGGATTCGTGTATCCCGCGATGACCGGCCAGATATCCGGCGTCTCGAAACCGAGGCGCCAGGCTGCGATACCGCCGAGACCGTATTTTTTCATAACGTCCACGCGCTGCTGCTGAGAGGCGGCGTCCTCAAGCCAGATCTGCCAGGTATAGCCGCCGTGATGATATTCGACGTAATTCTGTCCGGTCGTTTCGTCCCACGTAGGCGTAAGGCGCCGCTGTGCGATCCAGTCGTTCTGTGACTGTTGGCCCACTGCCGTGGCGGTGAGGGAGCCGTCCGGCGCCGTCTGCCAGATACGCGTATAAAGGGGGACCGCATTGATCGTTTTGCGCGCGGGCGCTTCTTTGAGCGTCCGCTGGATCCCGTCCTCGACGAATCCGATCGAGGCGACGGACCCGGCGCCGGCAGCCGGGCCGTAGTGCTCGTCATATCCCATAATAACCACATAGTCCGCAATTTCGCCCTGCAGCGTGCGGTTGTAGTGTTCGGTATGCGCGCGCGGCACATAGTTGTCCACGGAAAAGACGAGGCCGGCCTGCCGGCAGGCAACGCTGAGTTCGCGCAGCAGTTGCGAGAACTGTGCGCCGTCGTCCTGCGGTACGTTTTCAAAGTCGAGATTGATCCCGTCAAAGCCGTATTCCTCCGAAGCGGCGATCATGCCCGTGATAAAGGCGCGGCGGTTTCCCTCCCGGGAAAGCAGCGTATGCCGGTCAAGCCCGCTTGTGAAATCGCTTACGAGCGCCCATACTTTGATCCCGCGCGCGTGCAGGGCGTCCACATAGGCCTTGGACGCGAGGCCTTTCAGAGCGCCGCTGCTGTCCGCCACGGAGAACCATGTCGGTGAGACGACGTCCACGGGCGTCGCGCCGCCGTCGTCGAGCAGTTGAAGAATATTGGCGTTGTTGGCTTGTGAAAGTATCTGGTCCCAGACCAGACATATTTTGTTATCGGAGACGAGATCCGTGTACGGCGGATCGACATATTGCGAAACGGGGGCGATCTCCCGTTTTGACGGCGCGGAGAGGCGCGCTGTCTGCACATAGCCAAACAGGCCGTCCTTCGTGGCCACGCTTGTCCAGTCGGCGCCCTTCTTCAGTACGGTCAGCGTTTCTCCCGAAGGCAGCGCCTCGACAATCGCGCCCTTAATCGAGGCGTCATTTCGCAGCGTATCACTTTTCAACAGGCTCGCCTCCGAAACGCTTCTCTTTTCGGTTTCAATGCGTACGCGCCAGGGATCCGGATAGAGCTCGTAGGAAGCCGTGCTGAAATCCTGCATGAATTCCAGAGATACAAAAGGCGTCCCGTCTATAATGCGCAGCGGCGGACAGTCCGTCTTGACCGTTTGCGGCGCGGGACTCGCCGAACCGAACTGCTCCGCATGCAACGTATAGGAAGACTGGCCGGATTCAGCCCGCACGATTTGGTCCGCGTTTGTGAAGAGCAGCACGCGGTCCTCCGCGCTTGCGTAAAAACGGTCGCTTTCAAGCGTCTGCACGTCGGCGATCGCGAGATACGCCTGCCCGTCCACAACGCGCGCTTTCAGGCCGGACAGCTTATCCCCGAGCAGGACGGCCGCCTCGTCCGGGTGCGCGGGGGAAAGCCCAAACATCTTCAGCCGGTCGGCATGCGCAAACGACGGAAAATACGCGTCGTAGAGCGGCTTGCCTACAAAAAAAGCTGCGGCGAAGATGACGATGCACAGGATCACGATCCGCTTTTTGTTTTTCTTGCGCGCTTTCATAAAGTTTTCTTTGCAGCGCCTCTAAGGGTTTTTATATATGATAAAATAGCCATAATAAAATAATCATAACAGATGGCAAAGCTCATGACAAAGGAGGTCATATTTATGTTATCAGGTACAACGATCGGCATCATCGTCGTGGTGGTGATTGTCGTCATATTGGTGCTCGTGTTCATCGGGATGTACAACGGGCTCGTACGTCTCCGCAACCGTGTGGAGGAGGCGTTCTCGACGATGGATGTCTATATGAAGAAGCGCTTCGATCTGGTCCCCAATCTCGTCGAAACGGTGAAGGGCTACGCGGCGCATGAGCGCGGGACGCTCGACGAAGTCACGCAGGCGCGCAGCATGATCCAGAACGCGGGCACGCCGGAACAGCGCATGCAGGGGGAGTCGATGCTCACAAATACTTTGCGCAGCCTCTTTGCGGTGGCGGAGAATTATCCCGACTTGAAGGCAAATATGAATTTTATGGATTTGCAGAAACAGCTTTCGGGACTCGAAGATGAGATCGCGCAGTCGCGCAAATACTACAACGCGATCGTGCGGGATTTCAATACGAAATGCGAGACTTTCCCGAGCGTGATCGCCGCAAAGATGTTTCATTTTGAGCGCAAGCCGAGCTTCGAACTGCCGGATGAGGCGGAGCGTGAGGCGCCGAAAGTGCAATTTTGATTTGAAAGCGCAATTTAGATGAAAAGAATAACAAAACGGATCCTGTCCGCGGGCGGTATCCTCCTGTTGCTCGTCCTGTTCTTCGCGGGCAGCGCGGGCGGTGCTTTTGCGTCGGACCAGCCGCGGACAGATGCGGATTCGGAAGAGATCTCCGCGGGCTATATCACGGACAGTTTCGATGTGGACGCGCAGGTCCAGAAGGACAATTCCTATCTGATTACGGAAAAGATTTCGGTAGACTTCCTTGAACCGAGCCACGGCGTCTTCCGGAGTATTCCCGTCGCGGGAAGGGTGGTTTCGGAATACAACGGGCAGCAGGTTACGATGGATGCGCGCATGCGGATCGAGGATATCTCGGTTGGCGGAGCGCCGTTCACGCAGTCGCAGCAGGGGAACGACATCGTTCTCCAGATCGGGGATCCGAACCGGCAAATCACGGGTCCCATGACTTACACGATCACTTATCTGGCGCGCCTTTATGACAACGGAATCCCGGATTATGACATGATTTACTATAATGTCCTGCCGGATTCCTGGGCTTCCCCGATCAGGAGCTCCCATATCCAAATCACTATCCCCGGCGCGGATACGGACGTGAGCGCCGCCGAGCTTATCGCAGGCGCTTCCGGCGGCACAAGCACCACCACGTATTTTGATACGAATGTGCAGAAAGATACGCAGGCGGACACCATAGTCTTTACCGCGCAGAGCAAAGGCGCGCTTCCGCAAGGCGTTGGGGCGACTTTCCTGCTGCGCGTGCCGAAAGGATTCTTTCAGAACCAGCTTACCGACGCAGGCCTGATCATGGGCGTGCGCATCGTGTTTATCGCCGCGCCTCTGCTATGCCTGCTTCTTTGGATACTCTTCGGCCGTGACAAAAAGCCGGTGGAGACGGTGGAATTTTATCCGCCGGACGGCCTCCCGTCCGGAGAGGTGGGTTATTTGGTGGACGGCAAGGTGCAGTCGCGCGATATGCTTTCCATGATTCTCTGGTGGGCGTCGCAAGGGTTTCTCAAGATTGAGGAGACGTCCGAAGGGCAGTTCACCGTCTTTAAAACCGGGGCGCTTCCCGCCGGTGTGAAATCTTATCAGACAACATTTTGGAACGCGCTGTTTGCGCAGGGGGACCGCGTGGATCTCGGCACGCCGAACACGACGCTTTCGATGGCGCTCGACCAATCAAAGCGCCAGCTTGTCAGCGGATACAAACAGGATATGCACACAAACCTCTATACGAAGGCATCGATCCGTGCGACCGTTGCGTGTTCTTTGCTTGCGGTAGCGCCGCTTATCGCGTTCATCGTCTATACGATGCTTGCCGGCGCCCCGACGACCTTCGGCGGCGGCGTGAATACGCAGGCGATCGCCGACGCGGTTGGCAGAATGGGTTCCTTTGAAGGGT
>WRFF01000090.1 GCA_009778945.1 Clostridiales bacterium
AGAATAAACACATAGAATAGGCTGCTCCCTCTGGCACCAAAGTGGCCTTAGAGGCATTGGCACGTATGAGGAATATCATATGACACATCTTTTCAGAAAAACCCAGAACAACTTGACACCGTCCAAGTTGGGTTTGAAATTTGAAAAACACATACACAATTGATATGATGGATAGCGATGAAATTACTGAGTATCTGGAAGTTTAGAATCAGCACGTTTGCGAAATACCGCGAACTCATGCTGCAGCTCGTGGCCCGCGATATCAAGCTGAAATACCGCAGAAGCTATATCGGGTATCTGTGGAGCGTGGTCAACCCGCTGCTTACGATGCTGGTGTTGGTAGCGGTTTTTTCCCAACTCTTTCACAGGACGATCCCGAATTTTCCGGCGTATCTGATCTGCGGGCAGGTGCTGTTCAACTTCATGACGGAATCGACGAAGCAGGCGATGAACTCGATCGTCAAGAACGCGTCTCTGCTGAAAAAGACCTATGTCCCGAAATATATTTTCACGCTGTCCACGGTGACGAGCTCCGTGGTCACACTGCTTCTCTCCTTCGGCGCGGTCATCATCGTGTTTATCGCGACGGGTGTGCATTTCACGCCGTACGCGCTGCTGTTCTTCGTCCCTGTCCTGCAAGTGTATCTGTTCAGTCTGGGGATCGGCTTTTTCTTGGCGCAGGCGGCGGTATTTTTCAACGATATCCAGTTTATTTGGGGTGTGGTCACGACGGCATGGCTGTATTTATCGGCGATCTTTTATGAGGTATCGATTCTGCCGGGTTGGCTCCAGCATCTGGTGGTAGGTTATAACCCGATGTACCTGTTCATCACGGAATTCCGTTATGTGATGTATCAAGGCGCCATGTTCCCGCTTGATTTGTTCTGGAGGGGATGGCTCTGGGCGGTGGGCCTTTTGGTATTCGGGCTGTTTTTCTTCTCAAGAAGCAAGAACAAGTTTATTCTGTATATTTGAGGGCTGCGATGACGAAACCGGTAGCGATAGAATTGGACCATGTGACGGTGAGATACAATATGTCTTCCCAGAAAATCGACAATCTGAAGGAGTATTTCATCAAGATGGTCAAGAGGGAGCTGATGTTCAAGGAGCTCCTGGCGCTGAATGACGTCTCGCTTCGCATCCATCAGGGGGAGGCCTGGGGCGTGATCGGGAAAAACGGCGCCGGAAAATCCACGATGCTGAAATTGATTTGCCGCATTCTGGCGCCTTACAGCGGCACGGTGCGGGTGTACGGCATGATTGCACCGATGATCGAGCTCGGCGCCGGATTTGACGGCAACCTGACGGCGAAGGAAAATATTTTCCTGAACGGCGCGCTCCTGGGGCATTCGAAAAAAGAAATGGAAGCGCATTTTGAGGAAATCGTGGGATTCTCGGAGCTTCAACAATTCATGGAAATGCCGCTGAAAAATTATTCAAGCGGGATGCGCGCGCGCCTTGGGTTTGCGGTGGCGACCTGCATCAAGCCGGACGTCCTGGTCGTGGACGAGGTGCTGTCCGTAGGGGATAAGGATTTCAAGAAAAAATGCGAGCAGCGGATGGAGGAACTGCTTGCGGGCGGGACCACGCTGCTGCTGGTCTCCCACGCGATAGGCGAGGTCAAGAAGCTCTGCGATCACGCGATATGGCTTGCGGGCGGGAAGGAAGTTATGAAGGGGGATGTGGACGCCGTCTGCGATGCGTATGACAGCGGGACGTGAAGATGCCGGACATACGGGTTTCGGTCATTATTCCGGTATATAACGCGGCGGCCTATGTGGCGCAGGCGGCGTCTTCGGTGCTTGCGCAGACTTTCGGGGATTTTGAGCTGCTGCTTGTGGACGACGGTTCCGAAGACGGTTCCGCGGCGGTTTGCGAAGAGATCGCGGCGGCGGACGCGCGCGTCCGGGTGCTTCGTCATGGAGAGAACCGCGGTGTGGCGGCTGCGCGCAATACCGGCGCGGCGGCCGCGCGCGGCGCATGGATCGCGTTCCTGGACGCGGACGACAGCTGGCTGCCGGAGAAACTCGCATGCCAGATGGATGTGATTGCGGCGGCGGAGGCACCGTCCTGCCCGGCGGCGGGCCGGGGCGCCGCCCCCGTTCATCTCTGCTGTACGGGTGCGACTTTCTTTGAGGGCGGCGCGGGCAGCGCCGGCGATATCCGCTCTTTTTCCGTACATATCCCAACGCGCATTTCCAACGCTGCGCTGAGGCGCGGCAATGTCATTATTTCTTCTTCGGTATTGGCGCGGCGGGACGATCTGCTTGAATTTCCGATGGAGCGCAGCGACCTGCATGAGGACTTTATCACGTGGCTGCGCATCACGGAAAAATACGGAGACGCGCTCGGCTTGGACAGGCCGCTGGTGCGCCGCCGGCTGCGGAAGGGCAGCAAGTCCGGCGCCAAACTGAACTCTGCGCGCATGACCTGGCGCACCTATCGGTTCATGGGTTACGGATTTTTTGCCCGGCTGTGGTATTTCGCGCACTACGCGTGGCACGGCATGCGCCGGTACGGATGATGGCGCTTGGGCGGCGGGGCTCCCTCCCCCGGACAAGCGCCTGTTTCCGCCGTGCAAACAGCTTGAGTTTCCGCAAACGCAATGAATAAGGAGGCCGTCTTCGGAAATGCGGCCCCTATCCTGCAAATCAGAAATAACCCCTCTATGCAGAAATGTCACTATCAAGCGAAAAATACCTGTTTTATGACAATTATTGTCACGGAAACCCCTAAATCCTGTTATTTCATGACAATTTGTTTGCCGGAATGCCCGAAAATGTCACGATCCAGCAAAAAATATCTGGTTAGTGACAATAAATTGTCACGAAAACCCCTAAATCCTGTTATTTCATGACAATTTGTCTGCCGGAATGCCCGAAAATGTCACTATCAAGCGAAAAATACCCGTTTCATGACAATTATTGTCACGAAAACCCCTAAATCCTGTTATTTCATGACAATTTGTCCGGTTTGAATGTTCATCACTACGTTTTGCGGGAACCCTGGCAAACAAGTGTTTACATTTGCGAACAGATGTGATAAAGTGAGGATATTATCCCGGCAACAGACGGCAGGAACAAAGATACGGCAGGGACGAAGATAATAGCATTCAAACACAGCGTTTCCGTAAAGGAGGAGAGTGGAAATGGATACATTGAAACCGCGGGAGCAAAATATTTATGATTTTATGAAACGGGAGACGACGAAAAAGGGATACCCGCCGACAGTGCGCGAAATCTGTACGGCGCTGAACATCCGGTCGACTTCAACTGTCCATAAGGATATCGCCCGGCTGGAGAGCAAAGGATATATCCGCAAGGACCCTTCCAAACCGCGCGCGATCTCGTTTGTGGATAAAGCCTGGGGCAATACGCCGGGCAGCGCGGAATTCAGCCGCGACGACATCGTGGACGTGCCGCTTGTCGGGCATATTGCAGCCGGTACGCCGATCCTTGCGGACGAAAATCTTGAGGGTTTTATCCCGGTGCCGGCGGAATATATCCGCGGCGACAATTTCATGCTCACCGTGCGCGGTGACAGTATGGTGGAAGCCGGCATCTTGGACGGCGACAAGATCCTTGTGCGCGAACAACGGGACGCGCATAACGGCGAGATCGTTGTCGCGCTGCTGCAAGGCATCGAGGCGGAGGCGACGGTCAAGACGTATTACCGGGAAGGCGACCACGTGCGCCTTCAGCCGGAGAACGAAGCGTACAGTCCGATCATCGTGAGGGACGTGCAAATCCTCGGGGTCGTGAAGGGCGTTTTCCGATATCTTCAATAATTGCGACTATTTCCCCATACCTTTCCGCCGAGCGCATTCGGTGTATAATATTCGTGCAACAAAAATCATGCGATAAAACGTATGGATTGGATTTTCCGGAAATAGAAGAACCGGGCGCGGAAAGGAGACAACATAATGGCGGATTTGGATTACAAAGGCTACGTTGAAGGGCTGGTGGCAAAGGCGAGGGCCGCGCAGAAAATTGCGGAAGGATTTTCACAGGAACGCGTGGATGAGCTGTGCGAGGCGGTTGCGTATGCGTTGACGATTCCCGAAGTGGCGCTGGATTTCGGTGAGAAATTGGTCGCCGAGTCGGGCATGGGCGTCGCGAAGGACAAGCAGGCAAAAATGTATGGCAAAGTCAAAGGTTCCTGGGCTCAGATGAAAGGCAAGAAATCGGTCGGCCTCATCGACAGCAACAAGGAAACCGGCATTGACACGTACGCGAAGCCGATGGGCGTCATCGGCGCAATCATCCCGGTCACGAACGGAGAGGCGACGCCGGTCGTCAAATCCCTCATGGCGCTCAAAACGCGCAACGCCGTCATCCTCGCGCCGCATCCCAAAGCGCGCAAGGTCAATCTCGAGGTCACGAACGCGGTGCGCGAAGTATTGAAGAAATTTGACGCGCCGATGGATTTGGTACAGGCAATCGCGCCTGAGTATGTGTCTGTGGAAGCCAGCCAGGAATTGATGCTTCAGTCCGATTTCATCCTTGCAACGGGCGGCACGCCGATGGTGCGCCAGGCTTATTCGTCGGGCAATCCGACGATCGGCGTCGGCACCGGGAATGTCGTATGCATCGTGGACGAGACGGCGGATTTGGCGGATGCGGCCGATAAGCTGGTGCGGTCGAAGATGTTCGATAACGCGACTTCCTGTTCGACGGAGAACAATATTATCGTCTTTGAATCTATCTATGACAAATGGGCCGAGGAAATGGCAGCGCACGGCGCGGCGCTGATCAAGGAAGATTCGCCGGATAAGCAAAAACTTCTGAAGACTCTCTGGCCGAAATCCCCCGAGAACCACGATCTTGCGAGAGACGTCGTGGCGAGGCCCGCGATTGAGATCGCGCGCCTCGCGGATGTCGACGTCCCCGAAGGGACGAAACTCCTCATGGTTGAGGAGAACGGCGGGTACGGCAATGAATTCCCGTTCACGGGTGAAAAGCTTTCCCCGGTCGCGGGCATCCGCAAGGCGAAAAATTTTGAAGAAGCGCTCGAACAGATGATGAAGATCCTGGAATACCAGGGAAAAGGCCATTCGGTCTCGATCCACACGAAGCTTGACGAGCGGGTTACGGCGCTCGGCGACCGGATCCCGGTCTGCAAGGTTGTTGTGAATCAGCCGCAGTCCCTGACGAACAGCGGCAGCTGGACCTGCGGCTATCCTGTGTCAATGACGCTCGGCTGCGGAACCTGGGGCCACAACAGCATCTCGCACAACGCGACATGGAAGGATCTCTTGAATTTCACGTATGTGAGCCGCGAGATCCCGAACTGGCAGCCGTCCGACGAGGAGCTCTTCAGCGAAAAGATTCGCGCTGCGTTTAAATAACAAAAAAAGAGGTGGTACTGTGAGCGATATTAAAGAAACCAGCAAGAAATATAATCTCCATTCCTGGTCGGTGCAAAACGCCGTCAATCCTGCCGTCGTTACGAAAGCGGAAGGAATTTATTTCTGGGATGAAGACGGAAAGAAATATTATGATATGAGCGCCCAGCTCGTCAACTCCAATCTCGGCCACTCGAACAAGGCGCTTATCGACGCGATCAAGGCGCAGGCGGACAGGATGCCGTTCATCGGGCCGGCGTACGCGGTCGATGTGCGCAGCGAAGCGGCGAAAAGACTCGTCGAGTTCGCGGGGCCTGTGTTTGAAGGCGGCAAGGTATTCTTCACGCTGGCGGGCGCGGACGCAAACGAAAACGCCCTGAAGATCTGCAAGATGTTCACGGGCCGATGGAAATTCCTTTCGATGTACAATTCCTATCACGGATCCACGTTCGGCACCTCCTCGCTGACGGGCGAAGAGCGCCGCTTTCCGGCCGAACCGGGCGTACCCGGGTTCTTCCATTTCGAAGGCCCCGACCCCTATCACGCATCCAGGTTTCTCACTTTCAAAGACGAAGCGGATGTGACGGCCTACTATCTGGAGCGCTTCGAAGAACGCGTCCTTCAGGAAGGGCCGCACCTCATCGCGGGCGTCTGGTGCGAGACCGTGGTCGGCAGCAACGGCGTACTCGTGCCGCCGAAAGGCTATCTCAAGGGCGTCAAAGAAATCTGCGAAAAATACGGGATCCTGCTTGTCCTGGATGAGGTCATGGCAGGGTTTTATCGGACGGGTTCCAAATTCGCGTTCCATCAGTTTGACGTAAAGCCGGATATGATCACCTTTGCGAAAGGTTCCACTTGCGGGTATGTCCCGCTCGGCGGCGTCATCATGCGGAAGGAAATTGCGGAGTACTTCGACGACCATAAGCTCTGGGACGGCCTGACTTATTCCGCGCATCCGATCGGCTGCGCGGTGGCCTGCGCCGCAATCGACGAGTACGAACGCGCGGATATTGCCGGCAATGTGGCGCGCGTTGGCAAGGTTCTGCAGGAAGAGCTCGACGCCCTGACGCGGAAGCATGTCAGCATCGGCCAGGCGCGCTATATCGGCCTGTTTGCGCAGGTTGAATTCGTCAAAAACCGCAAGACGAGGGAGCCGTTTGACGCTGCGCAGGTCGGAAAGATTCTCGGAATGCTCAAAGAGGAAGGCTTCGCCACCTACAATCACGAGAGCGCCATCATGGTCGCGCCCCCGCTCATCATCACGGAGCAGGAGCTCCGCGAAGGGCTGGCGATGCTGGACCGCGTGCTCGACACGGTGGATACCTGGACGAACTGAATGACGGATGTCTATTGAAATGAACCTTTCAAAGAAGCGCTGCGTCCACACACAGCGCTTCTTTATGCGGCATTTTTGGCAGCGCTTTTTTAATCTACAACAGAATGATACAGCCTGTAGCCTCCGCTCAGGTTATACGCGTCAAAACCGTTTTGCGAGAGGATGCGGGCTGCGACATATCCGCGCAGTCCGATCTGACAGGTTATATATACTTTCTTGTCCTTGTCGAGTTCCGCCATACGGCCGCGAAGTTCGTCCAAAGGAATATTTACGAAGCCGTCTATATGTCCGCTCTTGTATTCCCAGTCCGCCCGCGTATCGATCAATTGCACGCTGCCGTCCCGCGGCAGTTTTTCCACGTCATGCCAGTGGAAATTCTTCACTTTTCCCGTCAGCACGTTTTCGATCACGAAGCCGGCCATATTGACAGGGTCCTTGGCGGCGGAATACGGAGGCGCATAGCAAAGCTCCAGTTTCGCCAAATCGTACGCGGTCA
>WRFF01000091.1 GCA_009778945.1 Clostridiales bacterium
AATATCGGGGATACAGATATAACCGTCCTCTTTCGTCTCGATAAGCCCCTTGCCGCGAAGCTCCTTCATACAGCGAATCACTGTCAGGCGATTTACATGAAGCTTTTTCCCGATCTCCTCCTGGCTGATTTTTTTGCAGACGCGCAGCTTCCCGTCGACCGTCTCGCTGTCATGGGCCACCATCTTCAGAAGCAAGTCGCAATAGCGCCTCAGCGCGCTGTGCGCGCTGAGATTCCGGGCGTGTTCGATATACCAGCGAAATTTCTGGCTGAGCGTGCCGAGGAAAAACAACGCGAGTTCAGGGTCCCCCTCCACTGCGGCAAGCAAATCCGTTCGCGTCAGAAGCACCGCCGTCGTCGGCTCCTTCGCCTGAAACTGCGCGTTTTCGGTCCATTCGCAAAAACACTGCGCTTCCAGCAGCGCATAACCTGCCGTGTGATTGATATATTGGTTTTCTGTGCCAGCCTCCGTGAGAACCTGCGCAATCACCAGGCCCTCAAGCACAACAAAGCAAACGCTTTCTGAGAATTCGGATTCGACGAGCAGCTCGTCTTTCTCATAAGAGCGAATTTCCCCGATCTGTCTCAGCTTTTCGATACAGCGCCCGGGATCGACTTCTTTAATCGGAAAAACTTCCGGATCCCAATCGTCATTGTTTTTTGTCAGCATTCGTCACACCCCAAATAATACTACACCGACTAAATATGAAATAATTGAAGACCAAGAACCCGGCCGTTTTTCGACAGCCGGGTTCTTCTGAGCAAGGGATACTACAGCGTAATATCGCCGATATTGACCGATTTCTCGATCGCGCCTTCCCAGATGACCTTCCCCGCGGCGGAGACCTTGTAGGTTCCGGGATCAAGGGCGTCAAAACGGAATTCGCCAAAGTAATTCGTGACCAGCTCCTGCGCGGCACCGCCTTCCAGCTTCACCGTCACGCCTTCGGCGCATTCGCCGTCCTTCAGCAGCTCGCCTGTGATGAAATTTTTCGTGAAACGGTAAAGGTTCTTGTACCAAACCTGCCCATCCGCGCTTTCGTCATCCTTGTAACGCTTCAGCCCTTCCGCAGCGATCCGCTTTTGAAAATCAGCCGGTTCCTCCTGGTAGAACTGAATGGCGCCCGTTGAGCAGCTATGCGCACAGCGGGGCATGCAGATCGACGCGGAGGCCTTTCCGTCAAGGATGTGGGCGCACATGATGCACTTCTGGGGGACGTCCTTTTCGTCGTTGTACCAGATCGCGCCGTAGGTGCAGGCGTCGACGAGGCCTTTCTGCCCTTTCGCCTTTGCCGTGTCAATCAGCACGATGCCGTCTTCGCGTTTCGTCACCAAATCCGGAAACTTTTTCATGCACGCAGGGTCGGCGCAATGCTGGCAGGGTTTCGGCAGAAAGTTGACGTCGATCCGGGGATACTGCCCCCGCTCGAGGCGTTCGACATTCATCCAGCGAGGGCCGTGCCGCGGCTGTTCGTCCGTGTAGGGCATCCAGTTGTTCATTACAAATTCGTCCTTGCAAGCGACGAAGCAATTGTTGCAATCATGGCAAAGCGCAACGTCGATAACCAAATAATTCTGTTTTGCCATCAGTTCTTTCCTCCTTCCCATTTCTCGATCTCAATACGGAAGTGTTCCGTCGCCATGCCTGAAGTCTCTTTACCGATAAACTGGCTCGAACTCAGGAGGTTGATGCAGCCGCCGCGGTCGGGCGATTCCCCGGGTCTGCCGATCGGGGCGTATTCGGCGCACGACTCATAGCAATGGACGGTGCCCGAAGGTACGCGTTCCGTGAGCTGGGCGGCCAGGATGACAGCGCCGCGGTCATTGTAGGCCTTGACAAGATCGCCTTCCTTGATGCCTCTGGCTTCCGCGTCCTTCGTGTTGATGCGGATCACCCAATAATCCCAGTCCCCGACTCTGACACGATGGTTTTTGATATCGTTCATAAAGGAATCTTTGGCGTCGCCCATCGTATGGAAGCTGTATCTCGGATGCGGCGAGACCACGGACAGCGGGTATTTCTCCGTATTCTCGTAGTGCCAGCCCGTCCATGGTTTGATATACTGCGTAAGCGGCGGACGGGTTTCGTCTTCGGGCAGCCCCTGGGAAGTCAGCGACTTGTTGAAACGCGCAAGGCTCTGGGCATAAAGCTCGAGTTTGCCTGACTGCGTCTGCAGGCCTTTGTGCTGGACGGTGTCGCACGGGCGGAATTGCCCCGGCGCGGGGACGTCCATCTCGCGGTCCTCCGCGAACCAGCGGAATGCCGTCACTCTCGGGCGGTTCGGGGCGTCCGGAACAACCACATACCCCTTTTCGATGAATTTTTCCCACGTCGTAATCTTCGGGAGGTCCGTCGCATAGAAGAGCTGTTTGACCCAGCCCATTTCATCCTTGCCTTCAGCGAACATGGGCTCAATGCCGAGCCGCTGGGCCAGCGAACGGAAGATCTCGTAGTCGGACCTGGACTCGCCGAGGGGTTCGATGCATTTCATCTGGAAACTGATAAGCCTGTGGTTGGCCTGCGAGAACGAACCCGGAATATAGCCTGCGCAGTTCGCAAACTCCGAAATATCCCAGCGCTCGAAATTCGTGCACGCCGGCAGGATGATATCGGCAAACTTCGTCTCGCCCTCGAACCAGATAGCCTGGTTGACGACCATCGGCAGAAGCTTCGATGTGTACATCTTCACATAGCGGTTCGTATTGCCCATCGTGCCGATGAACGCGCCGCCGTACTTGTAGTACATCTGGATGCGCGAATAGCCGTCCATCGGATAGCGGTATTTCTTGAACTGCTGCTCGATCGAAGCCCCGACGAAACCCTTGCCGCGCCACTCCACGATGCCGTCGCCGAGGAAGCACTCGGGAATCTTGAAGCGCGGGATGAACTGCCCTGCGGGCACATTGAGGTTTGACGAGGAAGGCCTGCTCGTGATGCCGTCAAACATACGGTTGACAAGCGCGAGCCCGGCCGCCGAGTTGTCGCAGTCGCCCGAGATGCCGCCCTCGGCATAGCCGGGGAAGTAGAAGTCGTAGTCGGTCGGCGCTCCCTGCGTCGTCGAATACATATTGCATCCGGGCTTGCCGAGTCCCTGCAGCGCTGCGAGCGCGATCATCATGCGCGCCCATTCCATGCCTGTCGGGCCGCGGCATGCGCCGCCCCAGCCGCCGAGCCCGCCGGCTGCGAGCTGCGTCTTGTTCTTCGCCCATTCGCGCGCAAAGGCGCGGATCTCATACGCCGGGATGCCCGTCTCGGCTTCCGCCCACTCGGAAGTCTTTTCGACGCCGTCCTCGCCCTTGCCGAGGATATAATCGCTGAATTCCTCGAAACCGAAGACCCTGTTGGCAACGTATTCCTTGTCGTAAAGGCCTTCTTTGAGCCAGGTGTGGATGATGCCCGCCGCGAACGCGGCGTCCGTGCCGATTCTCGGCGAGAACCATTTGTCCGAGAGAAGGACGGCCGTATGGTTGTAATGCGGGTCCACAAAGACCATCTTGATCCCGGCTTCCTTCATCCAGCGGCGGCGTATCGTACTCTCATGAGCGGAATAAATACCCGCGTTCGTTTCGGGGTCGGATGACCAAAAGACGATCATCGTCGAGTTTTTCATTGTATCCTCAAAGAGATCCCACTGCTCGGGATTGCCGAGGCCGCCGGTGAAGCCCCATGAATGGGCGCCGCCCCAATGCCAGCCCTCCCAGCTATCCGGGTTGTGGTCTGCATACGTGATACCCGCAAAATTGAAGAAGCGAAACAGTGAGCTATGCCGGTAGCCGACATTGCCCCACATATGGTGCGAAGACGGCGTGCCCATGATAGCGCCGGGGCCGTACTCGCGTTTGACGCGCATCATCTCGTTCGCGACGGTGTCAAGCGCTTCATCCCAGCTAATGCGCTCATAACCGGGATAGTTCGGATCCCCGCCTTCCCATTTGCCGCGGTTTTCGATGTTGCGGTCGCCGTTGACGTCGAACCCGATCCTCTTCAACGGATAAAGTACTCGCCTTTTCGAATGCACCATAGCCTTGAAGCCGGCTGTGTAGACAGCATAGGTCGTCTTTCTGGGCGGGGAATACTTTTTCCCTCTTGCTTCGATCTCCCAGGACTTAGGGTCGTCATCCGTCAAATCCATCGGGTAGATCCTGACGATCTTGTTTTCATCGACGTCTACGTCGACGAAAACCGGACCGCCGGTGGTTGAATTTGTTTTTCGTACAATCTTGCCCAATTTCGTCTCCTCTCTCATTCTTTACTCCTGCTGCTGGAAACGGCGCGAAACAATGGGGGCGCCAATTTCTTTTGTTACAGCACTATTATGTGACGATTCTGGAATAATGTCAATCTGCGAACAGACTTCGGCGATACTTTGTGAACATGCACAAAATATTCGATTCCACATGTGGACTATTGTATGGCCTCTTGCGTGCTATACTTACAGAAAGTGCTGATTGAAGAAGCAGTGCAAGGAGGAACAATAAAATGGCGAATGCAAAGAGAGTCGGCATACTTACGAGCGGCGGAGACGCGCCGGGCATGAATGCCGCTATTCGCGCATGCGCACGCATGGCGGCGTACCTTGGCATCCAGTGTTTCGGAATCAAACGGGGCTATGACGGACTCATCGCGGGCGAAATTTTCCCGCTCGGACCGCGCGATGTGAGCGACACGATCCAACGCGGCGGCACCATCCTCAGAACGGCGCGCAGTGCGGACTTCCTGACGCCGGAAGGATTTGAGCGCGCCTGCGAAATGGTGAAAAATTTCAAATTGGACTGCGTAATCGTCATCGGCGGCAACGGTTCGCTCACCGGCGCAATCGAACTGACGCGGGCGGGAGTCCCCCTCCTCGGCCTGCCGGGAACGATCGACAACGACCTGCCTTTTACGGATTTCACCATCGGCTTTGATACGGCGGTCAATACGGCGCTTTCCGCGATCGGCAATGTACGCGATACGAGCGCCTCGCACGAACGCACGACGATCATTGAAGTTATGGGGCGCGAATGCGGCGATATCGCGCTGTACTCCGGCATCACAGGCGGCGCGGAAATCATCCTTGTACCCGAAGAGCCGGTCGACATTGCGGACATCTGCGGACGCCTGCTCGACGGGCGCAACAAAGGCAAGATGTCCAGCATTATTATAAAAGCGGAAGGCGTCGATATCGACGCAAACGCCCTTGATGCGGAAATCACAAAAAAGACCGGCCTTGACGTAAAGGTTGTCGTCCTCGGCTACGTCCAGCGCGGCGGAGCGCCCACGGCGTTCGACCGCCTGCTCGCGAGCCGGCTCGGAAGCAAAGCGATCGAACTGTGCCGGGACGGCGTCTATGGCAAAGCCCTCGGCGTCCGAAAGGGGGAAATCGTCTGGGACGACCTCGAAGCGGCCATGGCTATGCCGAAAAAATCCGCGGAGGAGCTTATCGCCCTCTCAAAAACCCTCGTGGTCTAAGAAGCGGCCACTTTCAAATCCTGGATCGGGAAGTACCACGTGTAATCCGACGTCAGGACGTCGTTAATATTCGTGAGCCGCTTGTTCACTCCGAAGAGCCAGTTCGTCTGGCAGAGGATGTAGTACGGCTGTTCGTCGGCCACGATCTTCACTGCCTGCTGCAGCGTGCTCAGACGCTGCGCCGGATCCGTCATTTGATTTTGGTCGTTCATGAGCTTATCCACATCCGCGTTGGAATAAGCCGCGAAATTCGACCCGCCCTCTCCGGTATTATCGCTCGTGATGATCGGCATAAGCATACCGCCCGCATCCGGGAAATCCCCGATCCAGCCGGCGATCAGCGCGTCATAGGGACGCTTGCCGTCCACGATACCCGACCCAAACTGCTGCGAAGTCGCCTCATCGTTGCTCACTTTGTTGATCGTCATCGTGATACCGACCGCCGCGAGCTGCTGCTGTATCGCAAGCGCCGCGGCGTTGCTTACCGTATTTTGGTCCACCGTCAACGCAAAACTAAAGCCGTTCGGATATTTTGACTGCTTCAGATAATCCTTCGCTTTGGCCTGATCGTAAGCGTATTGCGGAACGCCCGCCGCGAAGCTCGTCCACGAATCTTTGTCCGCGCCATAGAGGCTTTCCGGGATCATAATGCCGTTGGACAGATCGCCGTAATCTTTTATGATGCTGCTTTGAATCGTCTTGATGTCAATCGCGCTCGCCAGCGCGCGCCGCGCGTTCACATCGTCAAACGGCGCTTTGCCGCAGTTGAGCGCGATATAGGTGCCGCCCCAGCGCTGCATCTTCATGATGTCCGCTTTGCCGCCCGCTTTGATCTTGTCAAGCAGGTCGACGCTCGCGCTCAGGTTGATATCGAGCTGCCCGCTCGCGGTCGCCAGCGCGCGCGTCGCGTCTTCCGAAATCGTCTGGAAGACAATCGTCGTCACTTGCGGCGTTTTCCCCTGGGCGTTCCAATAATTCGGATTGTATTTCAGCGTGATGTCGCCGCCTGCGACCCACGAACCGACCGTGTACGGGCCGGTTCCGATCGGGAAGCCGCCTACCGTGCCGTATTTGTCGCCGAGTTTTTCGACAACGGCTTTTTCATGAATATCCCCCGCTGTTGTTGCGGGCACGTATTTCCACATCGCGTCCGGCTGGGTCAGCTTCACCGTGATCTCCCAGGGACCGGTTTGCTTGATGGACGCAACGTTGCCGTACATCCATGCGAGATAAGAAGCGAGCTTGGGATCCTGATAGCGCTGCAGCGAATACAACACGTCGTCCATCGTCATCGGATTCCCGTCCGAGAATTTCGCGTTCTGTACAATTTCATAGGTATAGGTGGTCGGATCGACCTCCTTCCAGCTCGAAGCAAGGCACGGCGTGAGATTGCCCTGCTCGTCAACAATCAGTAAAGGCTCCATGATCTGAACAACCGCCGGATTGGTGTCAAAGTCGTACGCAAACGCCGAATCGAGGGTTGTGATCGCCTGCTGATGCCCGATCGTAAGCGTCACATCGGAAGGCGCGGGCGCGCTCCCGCCTCCGCCGCCCTGAGTGCCGCCGCCCCCGCCGCCACCGCTTCCGCAGGCGGAGAGCAGCGCAACCGCTAAGATGACGATGAGCGCCATCGCCCATTTCTTCTTCATAATAATCCTCCTTTTTTGCTAAAATTATTGTTTATCATA
>WRFF01000092.1 GCA_009778945.1 Clostridiales bacterium
ATCATGGAAGAAAAACGGCTGCAGGAATTGCTGCGAGACGTGGCGGACGGCAGGATGACGCCGCAGGAAGCGGCGGAGCGTCTGAAGACACTGCCATACGACGATCTCGGGTTTGCGAAGGTCGATACGCATAGGCAGCTTCGGCAGGGACGCGCCGAGGTCGTGTTCGGCATCGGGAAGACGCCGGAGCAGGTCGCGGGAATTGTGAAACGCCTTGCAGATGAGGCGCCGCTTGTGATTGCGACCAAGGTGGAGGAAGCCCATGCGGCGGTGACAGGCGAAACGCTAGGCCGGGAGGTTTTGCGGGGCGATGTGGCAGTATTTATTCAAGCGGAAAATGAGACGAAAGCGGGCGCACCAGTGCTTGAAAAAGCAGTAAATGAAGAAACAAACGACGAATCAAATGGAACGGCCAACGATAGGGCGGCGGGTTCATTGGCAGACAAGGCGCCAAGTTTTCCGCATGGTCTGACATATTTTGAGGTTCCGAAAATGCTCGTCTGGCGCGGCGCAGCAGGAAGCGACACGGAAGACACGCCGGAATCGAATGCGGAAGCATTGTCAGTGTCGAAGCCGGATCGCCGCGGTCTCGTCGCGGTCGTCTGCGCGGGCACGGCGGATATTCCGATCGCAGAGGAAGCGGCGCTCACAGCGGCGCTGTACGGCTGCCGCGTCAGCCGTTTCACCGACGTGGGCGTGGCGGGAATCCATCGCTTGCTGGATCAGGTAGAGGAGATCCGCAAAGCGGACGCTATAATTGCCGTCGCGGGGATGGAAGGCGCACTTGCCTCCGTGGTCGGCGGCCTTGTCGCCGCGCCGGTCATCGCAGTGCCGACCTCGATCGGCTACGGCGCGTCGCTCGGCGGGCTCACCGCGCTTTTTGCGATGCTGAACAGCTGCAGCCTCGGCGTCAGCGTGATGAATATCGACAACGGGTTCGGCGCGGGATATCTCGCGTCTCTGATCGCGTCGCGTCGGTAAAGAAATACAGAACCGTTCCCCTTGTCTCTTCGAAATACGGATCAATGGGTTATCAATTTGTGTTGTCAGGATCTTTAATCACGGTTGATTCAGCTTCGATCATTTTCACAAGTTCATACGGCCTGAGTTCAAGCGCGGCCGCAATTCGCCAGATCGTTTCAAAATTGGGGACCTTATCGCCCGTCTCAATCATCGCGAGATGGCTCCGCGCAAGGCTGGCGAAGCCGGAGAGCACTTCCTGAGAAAGCCGTTTTTCTTTCCGCAGACGGCGAATAACCGTACCGATAGCATTTCTATCAAGTTCTATTATCGTAGACATTTCCATACAGAAAGTGTACGGATTTAAATCATCAAAAAAGTCTGCGATAGTAGACATTTCGATCTTACATTGATATACTGGATCATACGGGAATCTACTGCTCGGATGTTATTCAGAAAGGGAATGTTATGAAAAAAGTATTTGTTTTGGTTATCGCAATTGCAATGCTATTCGCTTTTACGGCTTGCGGGGGAAGAGCAGCCGCACCTCCGGCGGGTGGCAGCCCAACTGCGCCCGGCGGCAGTCCTACAACCCCAACAACGCCCGGCGGCAGCCCGACGACGCCTGCAAAAGGCGAAGTGGCTTATAAAACAACGTATTCCAATGCCCGGGTGTGGACAGACAGTATAGGAAGCAAATGGGTGCAAGTAATTGTGGAGATTGAGAATACCGGGACAGTGCCGCTGTACTTGTCATCGGGATCCGTGGATTTGGAAGATTCAAGCGGCACTTTAGTAAAAAGCCTATCGCTGGTATCCGCTTTCCCTGACGTAATAGACCCGGGCGAAAAAGGGTATTATTACGATGAAACAACCATAGATAATGAAGATGTTACCGGTCTTGTAGTTGTACCGCGGCCGGATGTAAGAAAGGCAAAAGTGGACAATATAAAATTCAATGTTTCGGAGTTTTCACTTTCTGATGATAAGTACTTCGGAATTCACATGATTGGAAGGGTTGAAAACACCAGCGACGAAGAGGCGGGCATGACCTATGTTGGCGCTGTTTTGTTTGACAGCAACGACACGCCTATCGGGTTGCTATACACCATAGTATCGGGGAAACTTGAGCCGGGAGATAAGGTTGGATTTGAGGGCAGCGCCTTGACTTTACCACGGGACATAAAAGCTGATACGGTTGCCAGATATGAAGTATTTGCATACCCAAGCCAAATGCAATTTGATTTTTAACAGAAAATATTAAAGAACACAAAACATAATGGGGACAGTTCCTATAGTCAGGAATCGTCCCTTTTTTCAGCGCCGTGCTATACTTTTATTACTTCGCCAATTAAATATTGCATTGAATTGGCGAGATAGTTTGGCAACCTGCAAGGCGTAAAACGCAGACGTAGCAACGCTACGGCGAGGCTTTGCAACACAGCGGGATGTCAAAATAGCCGCCAAGATATGCAATATTTAGTTGTCGGAGTAATACAATGGCTTTATACGAATCGGGTGAAAATTATTTAGAGACGATCCTGATGCTTGAAGAGCGGATCGGGAAAGTCCGGTCGGTGGACGTCGCGAACGAACGGGAAGTTTCGCGCGCAAGCGTGAGCCGCGCTATGAATATCCTGAAGCGCGAGGGGCTGCTGGCGTTCGGCGCGGACGGGAGCCTGGAACTCACGAAGATCGGGAGACAGGCGGCGATGGGGGTATATGAGCGCCATCGCGTTATCGCGGATTATTTGTCGCGCTATCTCGGCGTGGATGAAAAGACGGCGCTCGAGGATGCGTGCCGCATCGAGCACGTGCTTTCCGACGTGGCCTTTGCGCGCATGAGGGAAAAAGTCGGCGAAAACAAACGCTCGGGCAAGGCGCCGGAGAACGCAAAATAACAGGCCATAAGGGAGCAAGGATAGATCATTTTGTAATGGATATAGACACGGCGCCATGACAGAGCATACAGGACAATTCAAAATCCAATCGGATTATAGGATGACGGGCGACCAGCCGGGTGCGGTGGACGCGCTTGTGGCCGGCATCGTAAACGGCAAGCGCTTTCAGACGCTACTCGGCGCGACGGGTTCGGGCAAGACATTCACGATGGCGAATGTGATCGAGCACGTGCAGAGGCCGACGCTCGTGATCTCGCACAACAAGACGCTCGCGGCGCAGCTCTGCGGAGAGTTCAAGGAGTTTTTTCCGGACAACGCGGTCGAGTATTTCGTCAGTTATTATGATTATTATCAGCCGGAGGCCTATGTGCCCTCGACAGACACCTATATCGACAAGGATTCGGATATCAACGACGAAATCGACAAGCTCCGGCATTCGGCGACGGCGTCGTTGAGCGAACGGCGCGACACGATCGTCGTTGCGAGCGTGTCCTGTATCTACGGCCTCGGTGAGCCGGTCGATTACAAGGAACAGACGCTGTCGCTGCGCCCGGGCATGGAGCGAAGCCGTCGCGATATCCTCACAAAGCTCGTGGACATCCAGTACAAACGCAACGACATGGGGTTTGAACGCGGGAATTTCCGCGTGCGCGGCGACGTGATCGACGTCTTTCCGTCCGGCGGGGACAATCCCGTGCGCATCGAGCTCTTCGGTGACGAGGTGGAGTCGATCAAGGAAATCCAACTCGCAACGGGTGAGGTGACAGGGACGCGCAGCCATATCGCGATCTTTCCGGCGACGCATTATGTCGCGTCGCCCGCGAAGATGGCGCAGGCTGTCGAAACGATTGAGGTTGAGCTTGAAGAGCGGCTCGCGTGGTTTCGCGCGCAGGACAAGCTGCTCGAAGCGCAGCGGCTTGAGCAGCGCACGCGTTACGATCTCGAAATGCTGCGGGAGATCGGCACCTGCAAGGGCATCGAAAATTACGCGCGGCATATCAGCGGCCTGCCGCCGGGGACGCGCCCGTATACGCTGATCGACTATTTCCCGGATGATTTCTTGGTCATCATCGACGAGAGCCACGTCATGCTGCCGCAGCTGCGCGCGATGTGGGCGGGCGACCGCTCGCGCAAACAGGCGCTGGTGGATTACGGCTTCCGGCTGCCTTCGGCGCTCGACAACCGGCCGTTGAAATTCGAGGAGTTCCTCGGCCTTGTCGGCCAGACGGTGTTTGTAAGCGCGACGCCCGCGGAATTCGAGCGCGAGCAGAGCGGCGGCGTCAGCGCGGAACAGGTGATCAGGCCGACCGGCTTGGTCGATCCGGAGATCGAAGTGCGCCCGACAAAGGGGCAGATCGACGATCTGATCGCGGAGATCCACAAGGTCACGGGCGCGGGCGAGCGCGTGCTTGTGACGACGCTTACGAAGAAGATGGCGGAAAGCCTCTCAGAATATCTCGCGGGCGCGGGCATTCGCGTGCGCTATATGCACGCGGACACGCAGACCATTGAGCGGATGCAGATCATTCATGACCTGCGCGTCGGTGTGTTCGACGTGCTGGTCGGGATCAACCTGCTGCGCGAAGGGCTTGACTTGCCCGAGGTCAGCCGCGTGGTGATTTTAGACGCCGACAAGCAAGGTTTCCTGCGCGGCGAGACTTCGCTGATCCAGACGATCGGACGCGCGGCGCGCAACGTGCACGGCCGCGTTATCATGTACGCGGACGTGATCTCCCCGTCCATGCGCAGCGCGATCGACGAGACCGAGCGCCGGCGCGCGATTCAGATCGCGTACAACGAGGCGCACGGCATCACGCCGCGCACGATCGAGAAAGCGGTGCGGGAAGTGATCGAGGCGACGAAGGCCGCCGAAGCTGAGGATATTTGGTACGAGACCCGCGCAAAAAACGAGATGACGATGAAGGAGCGGCGCGAATATATCTCGCGGCTCGAAAAAGAAATGAAGGAAGCGGCGGCCCATCTCGAATTCGAACGGGCGGCCGTGCTGCGTGACCGGATAATGGATCTGAAGAGCTAAACCACAAAGACGACGAGGATGATGCCGAGCGCCGTCCCCAGCGCGAACGCGGCGCAGACCGTCGCCCAGTAAAACTTCTCGCGGCGCCGCAATGAAGTCCTTTTTTTGGAGGTGTTTTGTTACATGATGTATTTTCGCAGGCAAAGGTCAACCGAATATCAACAAACCAGTTGATATTCAGTTTATCTTTTATTGAGAAATTATTGATAACCGGTCTGTACAATAAGATGTGGAATAGGAGCGCTTTAGAATAATGTTGCAGCCGGAAGATTCGTGAGAAAGGTTTGGTTTTGAGATGAACGGGCTGAAAAAATATGAAAATATCGCCAAATGCGGTTTTCAAAAGCCAGCGCGGAAAAACAGCGACGCACGGTTTTCGGTATGGGATTTTGTTTTGCTGCATCATGCTTTCGAGCGCGCTGTTGTCGACGGTCTTGTCCCGCATCATGTTGCCGACACTGGCAAAAATACTCGTCGATTGCGGATTGTCCCTTATAAGTTATAGAGTTCAAAGCAGACTGATCTTTCACGAGGGAGTGAACGAGAATGTTTAAATACTGGTCGTGGAAGACGACACAAACACCCGGAAGCTTATGTGCGCGGCGCTGAAGCAGAACGGCTTTGAGCCGTATCCGGCGGAGGACGGCGGGAAAGTACTGTTCAGAAAGGCAGCGTCTTTACGGTTTTATTGCCTGCGTGAATAATTTTTCAGGCGGAAAAATTCTGCGGCAGCAATTAAGAGGAAAATGAAACGTAATAAAGAGGTGTTCGAATAAATAAAAAACTGCTCGACATAAGTTTCAATACGGGACTGATTATAAAAGGCTTGATTGCGCTTGGTGAGATCGTCATCGGGATCGCGTTGTTTTTCCTGCCGCCGGAGCGGATGAACGCCCTGATTTCCTGGATTTCCGCCGGAGAATTGAATGAAGATCCCACGGACTGGCTGATGAATCAGCTCGTGCTATTCGGACAATCCTTTTCTGTCGGTACGCAGTATTTTGCGATTATTTATTTTCTGTCGCACGGGATCGTCAATCTGGTAGTGGTTTTGCTTTTGTGGAAAAAACTGTACGGGGCCTACCCGGTATCTATCGTTGCGCTGTGCGGCTTCATTGTTTATCAGGTCATAGAGTTCTTTGCCGGCCAATCGGTTCTGATGTTGTTGCTGACCGCGCTTGATGTGATTATTATCGTGTTGACCGTTTTGGAATACAAGGATATGCAGAAGCGCGAAAACAAGCCGTCCTGGCTTAAATCCCTGCCCGATAAATTTCGTTTTCGGTAACGACGCAGTCGATCTGTTTGTCATGCGTTTCGGTCGGCACCTGTTTCTGCAGGGCCGCGCTGTAACACACGGTCGCGGATGTCCCCGGAAAGACCGACATAAACCGGTCATAATACCCGCCGCCGCGCCCGAGGCGCATGCCGTTTTTATCGGCGCACAGGCACGGAATCACCGCGAAATCGATCGCTTCAAATGGGACGATTTCGCAGTTCTCACATGGCTCGGGCAAACCGAACAAGCCGGTCGCCTGTAAATCGTCAACACTTTCGATGCGATGGGCCGCCATCCGCCCATCCGCCTCGCAGCGCGGAACGCATACGGCTTTTCCCGCGGCGAGCGCGTCTTCCAGCAGAGGCCGCGTATCCACTTCCCAACCGACGCCGACGAAACAATAGATGGTCTGCGCTTTCTTGTATTCCGGCAGCGCCAGCACCCTTTGGATGATGGCGTCGCTCGCTTGCCTGCGCGCTTCTTCCGGCATCGCCGTCAATAATTTAATGATGTCCGCACGGAGTTCCGCCTTTTTTACAATAATATTCATATCAGCAGTATAACACGGGAGCGCAGGTAAATCTTGAATTCCCTCAAAATGCAGGCATGGACATGACCTAAAACGCCTAAAACGCTCAATTGTCACTATGGGGGATGAAATCCGGCGTTTAATGACAATTTGCCCTGTCTCGGCCGCGATAATTATGGGATTTTGTCACTATGGGGGATGAAATCCGGCGTTTAATGACAATTTGCCCTGTCTCGGCCGCGATAATTATGGGATTTTGTCACTATGGGGGATGGAATCCGGCGTTTAGTGAC
>WRFF01000093.1 GCA_009778945.1 Clostridiales bacterium
CCAGGATCGTTTTGATCGACGGATAACGAAAAACCTTTGTAAACGGACGCAGCCAGGACCATACCTGCCCGTGATCCGAATGAATATCGCCCGCGAACGGAACCAGCAGCATCGCGGGCGCTGTTTCTTCCATATAAGCGGATATCAGGGGCAATACCTCGCCGGCGGAATATTCGTCGAGATGCGCGGGGCGCAGTCCGAGGTCAAGCGCCCCGTCAAGGTCGTAAGCCGAACGCACAAACGCGAATTGGCGCGCCCGCGCGGCGACCGTTATGGCGTCATATCCGTATTCCTCTTTCGTATTTGCGATATTGAGCCAATAGACGCTGTGCCCCTGGTCTTTGTATTTCAACAGCGCGCCGCCGGCGCCTATTGTTTCGTCGTCCATATGGGGCGACACGACAAGCACTTTACTCATCTTCCCTCCTTTTCAACGGGTCTTCTTTCTTCCATGCTATTTTACTATAATCTATGCTCTTGATGAGGTCGTACGCTTTTTGGGAACTTTCGCCGTCGCCGTACAGGTTTTTGATCCCTGCGATTTTTTCGGCAAAACCGGAAGATAACGCTGTGTCGATCGCCGCGGAAATATCTTTCGGATCGCCGCCGGTAAACAGGACATTTTCCTGAGCCGCCCGCCGGCCGTTGCGCGAACCCACATTGACCGCCGGTATGGGGACGGACGCGCTTTCACAAACGCCGGCGCTTGAATTCCCGATCTGCAGCGAAGCGTTTCTCATCGTATTCACAAAGGTGTTGCGATCGAAATTCTTATAAAAATAAAAATGCTTGTCGTCGCGGTATTTCTCGAATTCCGCAATCACGCCGCCGCTTCCGGCGTCCGTATTGGGGTAGCTTGCGAGCACATGGAGTTCCCGGTCCGCAAGCGCCCTCAGGATCGCCCGGATCTCATGGTTTTCGCCCTCTATCTCCGTGGGAGGATGATAGATCAGGAGCGCGTATTCGTCCCAGTCGGCGAGCCCGAGCGAATCCAGGAGCTCCCTTCTGCTTTTCCGGGGCTCTTCCCTGTATTTGTCGAGCGCGGCGCTGCCGATCACATGGATGCGCCAATCCGGCTCGCCCATGGCGAGAAGCCGCCGCCGGTGTTCCTCAAGCGCGGCCATATGCACCGTCGCGAGTTTTGACGCCGCAGCGCGCGCCAGATTGTCCGGATGCCCGTCGGGGACAAACTCCCCGCCGAAGAAATGCATGAACGGGATTTTCATATAGGCCGCGGCAAGCGCGGCCGCGGGAACCTCCTCCCGGTCGCCCGCTCCGATGAGCAGATCCGGAGCGAAGCCCTCCATGATACCGGCAAGCGGTTCCATGAGCCGTCCGATCGCGACCGCCCGGTCCTTCAGCGCGTCCGCTCCGGTCAAATCCTCAATTTTCGCCAGGATCCGATTGCCGTCGCGCTCCATCTCCCGTACGGAGTTCTCATACCCCGGAGCGAGATGCCCTCCCGTCACAATCAATCCGAAATCCAGTTCCGGATCGTTGTTCAGCCTTTTGTACAGGTATGACAGCAGATCGTAATCCGACCGGTTGCCCGTCAGCGCCGCTATCCTCATTTTTTTCTTCGCATCGTATGTCATCTTATTATTCCGCAACCACCCGCCGTCCTGCCCCGCGTCAAAACAGCTCGCAGTCCCCCATATAAAAGACCCAATCGCCCTTCAGCGCGCTGCGCTCCGCAGGGTCGTCCGTCAGGATGTTCATCGTCATATGGTACCGCCTGTCTTCCTGCGGGTATTCGTCAAGCCAGCCATAAGTGTTCCAGCTGCAGACCCGCTCCGTTCCGTCCTGTCCGTGAAGAAACGCCGCGAAGTCCAGCACATCGGCGGCCTGCGCGCTTTCGGTCCAGTACAGGATATCCGCTTTGTCCCGAAAGCGTGTGGATATAAACAAATCTCTTTTATCCGATAGATACTTGTCGTATTTCACGCCGGAATACCGCCATTTCAGGAACTCCGCGCCATGAAGGATGTGCGGGCGAAGGGGACTGTCCCCTTTCGTCCGAAGCGCTGCGAATTCGCCCGCGCTTAGCTTCTTGAACCCCCCTTTGGCGCTGCCGCCCGGAAAGTCCGCGAAACGGTAATGGCGGATCAGTTCATAGCCCATACGCTCCACATGCATCTTATAGGATACGTCATTCGGAAACCCGATGACGAACGCATCCTCGCCAATTATTCGCAGTTCGCTGAAAAGCGCCTCGGAGAGCTTGCCCGCGACGCCTTGACCGCGGTAGTCATCGTCCACCATGAACCCCATGGAGATGCGGCCTTTCTTCGTCCGCCCGCCTACAAGCGCGCAAACGGACATCGTCCCGAAATGCCCGGCCATGCGGTCTCCGTCCATCGCAACGATTCCGTACGGGCTCCCCGCAGGATTGTCTCCATACCAGTAAGCGAGGCTGTCCCTCATATCCGCCTGAAAGATTTTTTTGTACAGCGCGCCGATATGTATGAGCTCATCCGCCGATTCATAATTCGCTTTCCGATAGACGATGCTCATAGTTCGATCTGCTCGTCTTTCTCATAATCGCGCGGCGCCCGTTCCCCGATGATGTCCTTCCATTTCATCGGGCTGAGCCCCGTACCCGGGCGCTTGGCCGCCAGATTCTCTTTCGAAAATATCTCGCCCTTGCGTATCGGCTCAGCGGCGACGATGCTCCTGCGCGCGATATCACGATTGCTTCGCTCGGATTTTGTGACAAATTTTTCTCCGGTTCCTATTGCAAGCCCGACATTGCGTATGGCGCTTACCATAGCCGCAAGCTCATCCGGTTCAAGGCTCGCCTTATGGTCCGGGCCCTCCAGCTCACGGCTCAATGTAAAATGCTTCTCTATCACGACCGCGCCGAGAGCGGCGGCGGCGATGGCGATTTCTATCCCCTTTGTATGGTCGGAATATCCGACCGGAACGCCGAAACGTTCCCCCATTCCGCGCATCGCGGCGAGATTCACATCCGCCATGGGCGCCGGGTATTCCGTCGTGCATTGGAGCAGCGTTACATTGCCGGATCCCGAAGACCGCAGGACCGCCAGCGCCTCTCCCACCTCCTCCGTCGTGCTCATCCCCGTGGAAAGGAAAACCGGCTTGCCGTATGAAGCGGCTTTCACAAGCAGCGGATAATTCGTGATCTCGCCCGACGGTATTTTGACGGACCGCTGACCGATTTCCTTCACAAGAAAATCCATGCTGTCCCCGTCGAAAGCCGTAGACAGAAACTCAATGCCAAGTTCCCGGCAATAGACGGCCAGACTGTAAAAATCATCGAAGCTGAGTTCGAGTTTCCTCAGCAGTTCGAGTTGGCTTTCCCCGCCTCCCGTTGTCTTTCTCTGATACTCCGCTTTCTGCGCGGACGCGCTGACTATAGCGTCTGCTTTGAACGTTTGATATTTCACGATGTCGGCGCCCGCTTTTTTTGCGCACAGAGCCAGCTCTTTCGCCTGCTTGAGGCTGCCGTTATGATTGACGCCCGCCTCGGCAATGATCAGGACACGGCTCATCGGGTCTTCCCTTTTGCCGCAGCCGGCACCCCGGCGGCGATACTGCCCGCGGGAAGGTCCTTTGTCACTGCGGCGCCGGCGCCGACGATCACATTGTCGCCAATGCGAACGCCTTGGATCACGGTGGCGTTCGCTCCGATCAGGCAGGCTTCCCCGATTGAAACACCGCCGCAAACCGCCGCGCCCACGGCAATATGCGTAAATCCGCCGACACGGCAATCGTGATCCACGATCGCTCCGCTGTTGATGATCGCGCAATCGCCCACCGTCGCTGCGGCGTTCACGACTGCGTTCTTTCCGACAAAAACGCCGGCCCCGATGACCGCATCCGCGGCGATGGCCGCCGTCGGGTCAACGATGGAGACCAACCGAAATCCCATATCCGTCAATTGCGTCCGAAGCCCCTGCCGCACTTTGCCCTCGCCGAGATAGCCGACGCCGATAAAAACCTCCCGGTATCCTTTTGCGAACAGCTCCGGCAAATCGGCGTCGGAACCGATCCGTCCAATCCCCCGGTAAGAAAACGCGCTGGGCGTGCGGTCGCCGACATAGCCGGCGATCCCTATGCCGGCCGCAAGCGCGCTGTCGGACACGGATTTTGCATGCCCTCCGCAGCCGAGAATTAAAATCCCTTCGCCGAGACCGCCCTTCATCGGCGTGCCTCGAATTTTTCCCGCATCTTTTTCAATTCCGTCAATTCGCCCATATCGAACCAGGCGGCCTCGCTGACCGGATAGGCGCCCACCCGTTCGCCCGCCGCTATCGCGGCTTCTATCGCATCGGTGATATGAATAAACGTATTGTCCGGCACATAATCGAGAAAACGCGGCTCTATGACATACAGCCCGGTGTTTACGAGCTCCGACACCGTGGGCTTTTCCTTGAGCGCCGTCACAAGCCCCTTTTCCGATACGGTTACCGTACCGTAATCGATCTGGACATTGACAAGCGCCGTCACCATAGTGACGATATTTCCCCTCTGTTTGTGATGCCTCAGGATCTCGCTGTAATCCTCTTCCACCACGATGTCGCAGTTATTCATGAAGAAAGTCTCGTTGTATTTGCCTCGCAGCAGGCTCAGGCTGCCGCCGGTGCCGTTGAATACCTCCTCGTCGATGAATTCCACCGAATAGCCGCAATCCTCCATATCCTCAAAGAACGCTTTGATGAGGCCGCCTTTGTAGTTGATGATAATGTCAAAATTTCTGCACCCGAAGAAGGCGAATTTATCCATGATGATTTCGATGATGGTCTTATCGCCCACGGGAATGAGCGGCTTGGGAAGGACGTTGGTATAAGGAGCGAGCCTCGTTCCTTTGCCTCCGGCCATGATCACGACCGGCACGTTCAGGGACGTCGATTTGTAAACCTGGTTTTCGTAAAGAAAATTGATCGCAATAATTTCATGCCGGCTGTTTATGATCGGCACGGCTTTGATCCCGTGCTCGCACATAAAACGCTTCGGATCCGTATATTCATGATGGTCCAGATATTTGGGCTCCGTATTGGATACGGAGCAGACAGGCGCGGACAGATCCCCGTTCTTCAGGATATACCGGCGGATATTGCCATCCGTTACGACGCCTTTCAACACCAACTCTTCGCATACGAAAGCGACGCCTTTCCCATTCTCATTGATCACGCTCATCGCTTCAATGATCGGCAGGCTTTCGGCTACGATATAGGCGTCAAGCGGTTTATCCATATCACAAATTATATATGTCCGGCTTATACCGGTCGAGATTTCCCCGCAGGAATTCGATCGTCTCCGCCAGGCCTTGCTTCAGCGTATAGCTCGGCTCCCAGGAGGTGAGCCGTTTGATCTTCTCATTCGATCCGAGCAGGCGTTCGACCTCGCTCTTGCCCGGCCTCATCCGTTCCTCTTCGCAGACAATCCTTGCGCCGGGATTGATCTGATCGATCAGCTCCTGCGCAAGCTCCCCGATCGAGATTTCCTGCTGCGCGGCGATATTGATCTCCTCACCGATGCAGGCGTCCTCCCGGGCGATCGCAAGAAAGCCGGCCGCGGTGTCTTTGCAATAACTGAAATCGCGCGTCGGAGAAAGCGCGCCGAGCCGTATCTCCTCTTTTCCCGTGAGCAATTGCGTGATGATGGTGGGGATCACGGCCCTGGCCGACTGCCTCGGCCCGTAGGTATTGAAGGGCCTCACGATTGTCACCGGCAGATCGAAGCTGCGGTAAAAACTCTCCGCCAGCCGGTCGGCGCCTATCTTTGTCGCGGAATAGGGCGACTGCCCCTGGAAAGGATGGTTCTCGTCGATCGGCACGTACCGCGCGGTTCCATAGACCTCCGAGGTTGACGTCACAAGCACGCGCTTCGTGCCGAGCTGACGTGCGGCCTGCAGGACGTTCAGGGTGCCTTTGATATTTGTATCCACATAGGCGTCCGGCGAATGATAACTGAACGGGATAGCGATCAGCGCCGCGAGGTGAAAAACCTCGTCCATGCCCTTCATCGCTTCGCGGACGCCGTTGGGATCCCGGATATCGCCTGCGAAAACCTCTATCGCGTCAAGTTTGCTCTTCGGGAAGGACTCCAGCCAGCCCCAGCTGTTGAAGGAATTGTAGAGCACGAAAGCCCGGACATGGCAGCCGTCATCCAACAGCCTTTCCGTAAGGTGGCTGCCGATGAATCCTTCCGATCCGGTGACCAATACATTTTTCATACGCTTAACAACATCCTTCTCGATTTCTCATCCGCATGCATTCCTTATTTATTATAGCTGAATCGGGAGGATACGTCTTTAATTCTTCAGAATGTCTTCCAACGAGGCTCTCTCGAAGATCTCCAGCTGTCCGCCCCTTGTGGCGTTACAGATGCGGATGCCACGCCTTTCCGCATACCTGCGCAGCTTCCTGTAGGCGTCCATCGATTTGTCTCTCAACTCGTTCATCCGTTCTTCGGAATGCACATCGACAATCCCTCTTCTTTTCAGTGATTCCGTGAATTTTTGGATTTTCTCATCATAATAATCCCGTACGGCGTGAGCTCCCTGATGCGCGGAATCCGTCGCGTCGACGCCGACCAAATACAATTCCCTGCAGCCCAGGGTGATCGCGAACTCGACCATCATGGTCATCACCGTCGCCGACGGCAGGTAATGATAGGCCAGCACATTTCCGCGCACCCGATAGTTTTCGGAATTCAGATAGGGCAGTTTCAAAGCGTCCCACGGGCGGGTCGCCATATAGCGCCAGGCAAATTCGCGGACGACCAATTTCGAATCCCCGATATTGTCCAGAACGTCCTGGGAATGCGTGCGCATGATCGTGCTGTCCGCGACGCAGTAATACGAAGGCCGCCAAACCGTCTGCTCATAGAATTTGTAGATGAGATTGCATCCCAGCGTGATCTCATCTTTCAGAAGATCCAAATCCTCGCCGGTCAGGCTCGGGCCGTTTCCGATAAGAAAACAGCG
>WRFF01000094.1 GCA_009778945.1 Clostridiales bacterium
CGCGGTATACGGAGAAATAACGGTTTGTTTTTTCTCAATAGCGATGTTACAGCGCCCAAATCGCATTGAAAAAGCTGCGTGACAGAGAATACAGAGATTTATAGCACGAATTTGCGGTTGTGTGTTATTTTATGCCGGTAAAAGCCGAAAAATAACAAGTAAATGGAGTAATATGGTATATTATAGGAAGAAACAACGAAATTTATCCTGAAAAACGCACATAACCGCAAATTTGTGCTAGTATGTCCGCAATTTTCTGGCATACTGGCCTAAACATACCGGCATAAACATTGGTGGACTAAGTCCGCCGAAGATGGTAAAATATCGGACAGTCGCGGCGTTTTGCGATGAAAGTATTTTGGATGCCGGAGCAAGGGAATCGTTGAATAATGCTTCCAAAAGTCCGGCGTAACAGGAGAGGTCATATGTTTCAGGAATTGGAGCCCGTGTTGGAAAAATACGCGAAGGCGCCGGGAAGTCTGATTACGATTCTTCAAAAGACACAGGATATTTACGGATATCTCAGTGAAGGCGCGATTCTCCATATCGCGGAGCGGACGGGCGTCCCGCCGGCAAAAATTTACGGCGTAGCGACGTTTTACACACAGTTCCGAATGAAACCCTCCGGACGGTATATCCTTATGCTCTGCAAAGGGACGGCGTGCCATGTGAACGGAACGGACGGTATCCTGGAAGCGGTATCGGAGACGCTTGGGATCGCGGATGGCGAGACGACAAAGGACGGATTGTTCACAATGGACGTGGTGGCCTGCCTCGGCTGCTGTTCCCTCGCGCCGGTCATGATGGTGAAGGGGCCGGTTGGTGAGGAGACGTATGGCAATTTGACGAAAGATCGCGTACGCGCAGTGCTGTCGGAGATCGCATTGCGGGAACAGCGTGAGCGGGAGGCGGCCTCATGAGAATTGTCGTAGGAGAAGGCAGTTGCGGAATTGCGTCGGGCGCCAAAAAGACGGAAACGGCGCTGGCGGGACTGCTTGAAAAGATTTCCGTCCCCGTGACGCTTGACCGTGCGGGCTGCGTTGGGAATTGTTATCTTGAACCGATTGTCGATGTGTATGGGGACGGCGGGACGCTGGAAGCGCGTTATGTCAAAGCGACGGAGGACAAGGCGGAACGAATCGTCCGGGAACATATTGTGGGAGGAAAGCCCGTCACGGAGTTTCTTATCTCTGCGGAGGATGAGGATTTTCTTGCGCGGCAACAGCGCATCGTGCTGCGCCGCTGCGGGCTGATCAATCCGGAAAAGATAGAAGACTATCGGAAGGCCGGAGGATACAGCGCCCTGAAAAAAGCGCTGACGTCCATG
Source organism: Clostridiales bacterium (assembly GCA_009778945.1). Lineage (GTDB taxonomy): Bacteria > Bacillota > Clostridia > Peptostreptococcales > Anaerovoracaceae > WRFF01. The sequence goes on from WRFF01000094.1 coordinate 1,328, forward strand.
ACGCCCGAGGCGGTGATTGAAGAAATCAAGATTTCGGGACTGCGCGGTCGCGGCGGCGCCGGATTTCCCACCTGGTTCAAATGGGATGCGGCCCGAAAGGCGGACGCCGGGGCGGGCGGTATGAAATACATGGTCTGCAACGCGGACGAGGGCGATCCCGGCGCGTTTATGGACCGCTCCGTATTGGAGGGCGATCCGCATTCCGTGCTGGAGGGCATGGCGATCGGCGGTTATGCGGTCGGCTCCTCCGAAGGCGTCATCTATGTCCGGGCGGAATATCCGCTTGCGATCCGGCGGCTTGAGACCGCCATCGCACAGGCGGAGGAAGAGGGGGTTCTTGGGAAGGACCTGTTCGGTTCGGGCTTTGATTTCTCCGTCCGCATCAAGGCAGGCGCGGGCGCGTTTGTCTGCGGAGAGGAGACGGCGCTGATCGCTTCCCTTGAAGGTGAGCGCGGTATGCCGCGGCTCAAGCCCCCGTTCCCGGCGGAGAAGGGGTTCTGGAAGCAGCCGACCAATATCAATAATGTGGAGACATATGCGAATGTTTCCTTTGTGATCGAAAACGGCGGCGCGGCGTTCGCGGCGTTCGGCGCGGGCGATTCGACCGGGACGAAGGTGTTCGCTCTGGCGGGCAAGATAAAAAAGGGCGGCCTTGTAGAGGTGCCGCTGCACATTCCGTTGCGCGACGTTATCTTTGGCATCGGAGACGGGATACGGGACGACAAGTCTTTTAAAGCCGTGCAGATGGGCGGCCCTTCGGGCGGTTGCATCCCGGCGGAACTGATCGATACGCCGACCGATTATGAGAATCTCACAAAGACAGGCGCGATCGTCGGTTCCGGCGGAATGATCGTCATGGACGAGGATACGTGCATGGTGGATATGGCGCGGTATTTCCTTCATTTTACATGCGACGAAAGCTGCGGTAAATGCAATTACTGCCGCGTCGGCACAAAGCGGATGCTGGAGATACTCGAGCGGATCACGCTGGGAGAAGGGCAGGACGGAGATATCGAACTTCTGGAAGAACTGGCGGGAAGGGTTCGCGAGGGTTCGCTGTGCGGCCTCGGCCAGACGGCGCCCAACCCGGTTCTTACGACAATCCGCTATTTCCGGGAGGAGTACGAGGACCATATCTACAACAAACATTGCACGGCGCACTATTGCAAAGCTTTGATCCGGTACGAAATCACGGACGCCTGCACCGGCTGTACGAAATGCGCGCGGAACTGCCCGACGGACGCAATCGCGGGCCGGGTGAAAGAACTCCACGTGATCGATCAGTCCGCATGCATCAAATGCGGGAAATGCGAAGAAGTTTGCGCGTTCGGCGCGGTACTGAGGGATTAGATTAAAGGAATTTTGAACATGGCGGATATTCAGATCATTATCGACGGAAAAACCTGTACGGCGCCTGCGGGCGGGACGATCCTGGACGCAGCCCAAAGCGGCGGCGTCTTTATTCCGACGCTGTGCCACGACGGACGGACGGAAATCTACGGCAACTGCGGCTTGTGCGCAGTCGAGGTGGAAGGCAATCCGAAACTCCTGAAAGCCTGCGCGACGGCAGCCGCAGAGGGCATGGTCGTGCATACGGATACGGAGCGCGTGTGTGCGTCGCGCAAAACGGTGCTGGAACTGCTCCTGTCCAACCATGTCGGAGACTGCCGCCCGCCTTGTGTGCAGGCCTGCCCCGCGCATACGGACTGCCAGGGGTATGTCGGGCTTGCGGCGCTTCACGAGCCGGAGGAATCCTATTGGCTGATCAAGGAGAAGATTCCGATTCCGGCGTCGATCGGGCGCATCTGCCCGCATCCCTGCGAAGACGCGTGCCGCCGCGGGCTTATGGACGAGCCTGTGGGCATTGCGTGGATCAAGCGATTCTGCGGGGATTATGCGCTGGCAAATGTGAAAAAACCGCCTGCCTGCGCGCCCGACACCGGAAAGAGCGTCGGCATTATCGGCGCGGGCCCTTACGGCCTGTCGCTCGCTTATTTCCTGCGGCGGCTGGGGCACGCGGTCACGCTCTACGAGGCTATGCCGAACGCGGGCGGCATGATGCGCTACGGCATTCCGGAATACCGCCTGCCGAAGGCGGTGATGGAAGCGGAGGTCCGCAGCATCGAAGCCATCGGTGCAAAAATCCGCTATAACACAAGGATCGGACAGGATCTTTCCTTCGAAGAAGTAAAAGCGGCGCATGACGCCGTATGTATCGGTATCGGCGCATGGGTCTCGACGGGCACGGGCGCGCCGGGCGAAGACTTGCCGGGCGTGGTCGGCGGCATCGATTTCCTGCGCCGCGTCGTGCGCGGCGAACAGGAACGTCTTGACGGCAAAAACGTCGTCGTTGTCGGCGGCGGCAATACGGCGATGGACGCCTGCCGCACCGCGCTGCGCCTCGGGGCCAAGTCTGTCTATAACGTTTACCGCCGGACGAAAAATGAAATGCCCGCCGACGCCGTCGAGATCGAAGAGGGGGAAGAAGAGGGCGTAATCTTTAAGAACCTCACAAACCCGATTTCCTACGAAGCGGTTGCGGGCGGAAATGTGGCGAGAGTGCTGCTTCAAATCATGGAACTCGGTGAGCCGGACGCCTCCGGACGCCGTTCCCCCGTCCCCGTGGAGGGGAAAACAGAAACGCTTGACGCGGATTTTGTCATCCTTGCGATCGGGCAGGCCGTCGACGCGCGCTGTTTGAGCAGTGAAGCGGACGGCGTCTGTACGGACAATCTGGAGCGTACGCGCAAGAACGGCATCGTCTGCGATCCGGCCACGTTCCGCACCTCGGCGCCGGGCGTCTTCTGCGGCGGGGACTGCGCAAACGACAAGATCACCATCGCAGTCGAAGCTATCGCGGACGCGAAGCATTCGGTCGGTGTGATCGACGCGTACCTGCGCGGCGAGGATATACCCTATGCGCCCCCCTATATCGTGGAACGCACGGACATCACGGAGAAAACCTTCGAAGGCCGCGAACGGCAGTGCCGCCCCAAAATGGAGATGCTGCCTCCGGATATCCGGAAGAATAATTTTGACGAGGTCGTGGCCGGCTGGAGCCTCGAAGACGCCGCCTCCGAAGGCGCGCGCTGCCTTGAATGCGGTTGTGGGGATTATTTCGAATGCAGGCTTTATGAATACGCGAACGCCTACGGCGTACACCCCGAGCGGTTCGCCGGGGAATACGGCGTGCCGAAGGATCCGCTCTGCACGAACCCTTCGGACGACGGGCATCCGTATATCGTGCGCGACAACGGAAAATGCATCCTTTGCGGCCTGTGCGTACGCGTTTGCGAGGAAGTCGCCGGCGTCTGCGCGCTCGGCTTCACTGACCGCGGCTTCGACGCCGCAGTGAAACCGGAATTGGGGAAACCACTCGCAGACAGCAGTTGCGTCGCTTGCGGGCAGTGCGTGGCCGCCTGTCCGACGGGAGCGCTTCAGGAGCGGCTTCTGCTCGAAAAATCCGTGCCGCTGGAGACAAGCCACCGTGAGGCCGTCTGCACATTTTGCAAAGTCGGCTGCAAGCTTGTCCTCGAGGAACGCGCCGGCCTGTTGGTGAAGGTCAACCCTGCAAGGGGTTCAAAAGGTGAGCTCGGACCGATCTGCGTGCTTGGAAAATTTGGCTTCGGGACGGAGATTCGTGCAAAAGAAACCGGCGGCGCGGATGCGCTCGCGTCTGTGAAGGCGAAAGCCGCCTCATTGGACACAAAGGATTTCGCCGAAGCTTTTCGCGCAATCGGAGAAGCGTACCGGCATAGCCTCGAACAGGCATAAGTACGATCCCCTCTATCTAAAACCTTTAAGGGGTACTGTCTCCGGACGAGCCTGCCGTATCGCTGCCGCCGGGCGGGTTTGTCGTACCTCCGCCGCTGGGCGGGTTTGTCGTACCGCTGCCTCCGGGCGGGTTTGTCGTACCGCTGCCTCCGGGCGGGTTCGTCGTCCCGCTGCTGCCGGGCGGGTTTGTCGTACCTCCGCCGCCGGGCGGGTTTGTCGTACCTCCGCCGCTGGGCGGGTTTGTCGTACCTCCGCCGCTGGGCGGGTTTGTCGTACCGCCGCCGGACGAATCCCCGCCCGTCGCGGCCGTTTTCTCAAACACGGCCGTTAGGGAATACCCTGTTCCGGATGCGGCGCTTGCCGGCACGGTGAAGGAGATGGAGGCGCTTCCGGAACTGGCGGCGCCCGTCCAGCCTTTAAATGTATATCCCGTTTGGGGTATGGCCGTCACCGGCCCGACGGTTGTGCCGGGGGCGACTTGCACGGCGTAGCTTGCGCCTCCCGTACTCAAGGTCCCTCCTGTGCCGGCCGAGAAAATTACCGAAACAAGGCTCTGCGTCGTCTCCGGTTCAGTCGTTTCAGGCGTTTTTGCCGGAGCGGACGGGCCCGAGCTGAGCAGCCCTGCCGGAGTAGCTTCTCTTGCGGGAATAGGATTCAGCGGTTTCGGACGCTTGTCTTCGCTGGTCAGCGCGTGCGTGCGAAAATATTCGGCGATCACTTCCATCCCTTTTTCGTTCAGATGGAGCCCGTCCGGCGACATATACGCCGGTTTGCTGTAACCTGTCACGGGGTCTTTCAGCGCTTCGCTCCAATTGAGGAAGGACATATTCTTCTCCTGCGCAAGTTTCACGAGCTCGACGTTGAACTTCTCGATAATCGGCATGGAAACCGTATAATAACTGCAGTTTGCCGTGATGGGGAAAACCGAACCGATGATGATATCGGAATAAGGATAGGCCTTTGTTATGGCGTCCAGGGCGTCGCTGTAGGTTTGGTGGAATTTTTCGGGGGTCATATAAAAATCGTTGGTGCCGTAGGTGATCACGATGCGGCGGGGCTGCATGATCTTTACGGCTTCCGGTACCGCGACGGCCGGCATGCCGCTGAATTTTACACATTTCAGGCTGGTCACATTGGAAATGCCCATGCTTACGATGCCGATGCCGTTATTCATCGACACGTTGGTGACGCTGCTGTAATTGATCATGCCCGCCGTATTGGAATCGCCGATAAACAAGGTCTCTTTCGCATAGTCCGCGCCGGCGTCGGGTGTTTCCGCCAGGACGGTTCCCTTGTATGCGCCCGTTGACAAAGCGCTTGCCAATACATGGTTGTCTTTTGACTGCGCCCCGGTTTGGGACCCGCCGGCGCTTGCCGGGGCGGCGCCGACGCCACCTGGCCCCGGATTTTGAATAACCAGGACAAGCACGATACAAACCGCCGCGGCGAGGGCGACCCCGCCGATCAGCAGCAGTTTCTTTCGCTTCTCTTTATCAGAGCCAAGGGATTTAAAGAAATTTGTAATATTTATCATACCGATATTCTATAACAAATTCCTTCCGGACAAAAGAGGAATCTCATTAATTCGACGAATTCGAAGCGGAAGTCAGTTGCAAAAGTAAGTGCGCCCCTAAGGGTGTACGGCCGTCGCACTTAGTTCACCCAAACGAAACATCGCGCTTAGTGTTCCAAACATTTTTTCGAAAGGCTGGATGCTAGAACAGTATTCCCCAACGCTCCCCGCAAGATTCAGATACCGAACGTATTC
>WRFF01000095.1 GCA_009778945.1 Clostridiales bacterium
CTTTGAACAGTTCATCCTGTATGACAAAGCCGACGAAGAATCCGTGCGCGCGGCCTGGGAATGCACGCGCGACGCCATGAAGAATTACGGCCTGCAGCTGCAGCCCGGCCAGCCGCCCGTACTCGACGGCCTGCACGGAGAGGAGCTGCAGGAGGGCATGGCAAAATATCTGGCCCAGCCGATCCGCTTCTACTGGCAGGGGCGAATACTTGAAATGATCAACCCGAAAGGAACCGCAGACGCCGCAACCTATATGACGCTGCATAGGAGGCCCGAAAGCGCCGATAGCGGCGCCTGAGGCCGTGCCGGAATGCAGCCGCTGAAAACGATCAAAGCCGGACGGTCTTTGTGTAGAAGGCGCGGCAGTATGGTAGAATCACTTGGTACGAGGAATAACCGGTCGAAAAGTTGTATTCTCGTTGAAAGTGACAATGATGATTGATATATGGGTTTTTATGAAATTCTTTGAGAAGTATCCAGGGGCGGTGTAGCCGCTTATGCAAAGCAGCGGGAAAGTCGGAGTTGTCGCCGTACTGGCGGCGGGGTGTTTCTGGGGAACGACGGGGATCTTTGTCCGCATCCTCGACGGCTTTGGGTACAGCCCGCTTACGATCGTCTTCGCTCGGATGTCCCTTGCGTTCGTCATCTTGTTGGCGGCGTTTGCGCTTATGAAAAAACTCGACCTTTTGCATATCCGTCTGAAAGACCTGTGGGTCTTTATCGGGACGGGGGTGTCGAGCGCCATTCTTTTGAACCTGTTTCTCAGCATGTCGACGGAAATGAACACGCTCGCGCTGGCGACGGTGCTTTTGACGACGGCGCCGATTTTCGTTGTACTGCTGTCCCGGCCGATTTTCGGCGAGCGCATTACAAAGATGAAGGTTCTGGCGCTGGTCGTTGCCTTCACCGGCTGTGTGCTGGTGAGCGGCGTCATTGATAAAGGCCCGGCCTTTTTACCGTTTGGCATTTTTATTGGGGTGCTCGCCGGGGTAGGATACGCACTCTACAATATTATGACGCGGTTTGCGCTGGATCGCGGCTACAGCTCGCTGACAATCAACGTGTACAGTTTTGGGATAGGGGCCGCCGTCTGCGTCCCTTTCACAAATTTTGCGCTCGTAGCGGCTACGATAGCGGACGCCCCGGGCCGGATGGCAGTCATCCTTTTGCTGCAGTCTTTATTTGTATCGCTTTTCCCCTATATGCTTTATACCTATGGGATGAAGTTCATGGATACGGGCAAAGCGTCTATTCTGGCATCGATCGAGACCGTCGCCGCTACGGTTTTCGGGTTTGCGATTTACCACGAGGTGCCGACGGTTCTAAGCGTGGCGGGGATCGTGCTCATGCTGTTCGCCGTCTTCCTGCTCAATTACAAACGGCCTGTCAAGCTTTAATCGGCGGCTGTTTCCGCGCCTCGTGCAAGTTTAAATCATAAGACGTGCTGCGCCCTCCCGCGGCGCTTTTGACGAAGACCCCTTTTTACGACGCGTAAATTTTCAGTTATTCGGAAATCTGAATGCGACCCGCGGATAATGAAGGGGGTGCATTGAATTGTTCGACCACAGAGGGTGCGCTGAAGTCTGACGGCCAAGGGGCGCAGTTGCATGGGACGGCGTTTGACAGTGAACAGGTTGATTTGTGGCACAAAATTGGAGTAAAGAACGAATTTTCCTCAATAAAACCGAAAAAACAGGGGAAATAGACGATAATCAAGCAGAAAATCGTTCTTTACTCCAATTTTTCGCCAGAATATCACAGTTTTGATGTCAAGAAAAGGATTATCCACATACGAGAGCAAAGCCTATTCAGATATATTCCTATTGAAGGCCGGGGGATCATAGAATATATTCACATTAATGATGCAAAAAGCCGCCCGCGATGAAACGGACGGCTGTTCTGTTAATAGGCGTTTCAGTTATTATTTCTTATTCCAGGTTCGGGTTGCACTGCACGAGGACTTTGGGGTATTTGCCCGTGAGGTGCGCCTCGAAGGCCTCTTTGACCTGGTCGAGCGGATAGACGACGGCGGTGAGGTCGCCGAGATCGAGCCGCCCGATGATCTGTGCGGTCCGCGAAAAGGTGTACGGCGAGACGAAGACGCCCGTAATGTCGAGCTCTTTCATATAAAGCTGGTCGTACAGGTTGAGCGGCAGATTGTAATCCCTCGGGTACTGCGCTACATAGACAAGGCGCGCGCATTTCGCGGCTATGTCCACGAGCAGTTCGGCGGCGGACGGGATACCGGAGACTTCAAGGCAGACGTCAAAACCGTGGCCGTTCGTGATCTTCATCGTTTCCGCGCGCACATCGTCCGTCAGCGGGTCAAACACATGCTTGGCTCCGTATTTCAGAGCGAGTTCACGCCGCGCCGGGTTGGGTTCGAGCAGCGTCAGATTGGCCGCGCCGTAAATGTTTATCAACTGCAGGTTCAAAAGGCCGATGGGGCCGCCGCCCGAGACGACGACGTTTTGCCCGATTTTGATATTTGTCTTGTCCATGGCGCGCACGGCGATCGACGTCGGCTCGATCAGGCAGCCGGTTTTCAGCGGGACGTCGTCCGGCAGTTTCACGCACTGTTTCTCGTTCCACAGTACGTATTCGGCCATACCCGGCTCCTCCGTCGCGTTTTCGCAATACTGCTCCATCGCGTTCGTGCAGTAATAACAGGCGCCGCAGGTATTGCGGAAATTCCCGCCGACGCGGTCCCCGATTTTGATGTCCGTGAGAAGGTCGGGCCCGACCTCCGCGACGACGCCGGAAAGTTCGTGGCCGATGCCGAACGGGGGCTCCCATCCGAAAATTCCGCCGATTACATGCGGATCGGAACCGCAGATCGCGCAGTAGGCGACTTTGATCAAAACTTCGCCGGCCCCCGGTTTCTTCACGGGCACGTCCAGGATTTCAACGACGCCTCTTTTCTCCGGATCCGGGTCCTTCATATCACCGATTTTGACAGCGGATGCTACTTTCATGGAATTTCTCCTTTCTTCCCGCGGCGGGCACACCGCCGCTAATTTCTTTCCTGATAAAAATAATACGCGCGGCGCGCCGGCTATACAAGTCCCGGTTTTGGACATAGGAATGCGACCGCTGTCCGAAACCGGACGGATAAAACAGCCGCGCCGCCGCCCGGTTATGCTACAATAAAATGCAGTTTTAATGAACCTGACGGAAAGAGAGAAATTATGAATCTACCCAATAAACTGACGTTGATGCGCATTATCCTTGTGCCGGTGTTCCTGCTGTTTTATTATTTGTCGCCGCTCGCTGCGATGACGACGGCGGACGCCCTGAACAGCCGCGCGCAGATCATGGGATTTCTGGCGCTCGCCGTGTTTTTAATCGCGTCGGCGACGGACGCGGTGGACGGGCATATTGCGCGCAGCCGCGGCCTGGTCACGAATTTCGGGAAGCTCATGGATCCGCTTGCGGATAAGATTTTGACGACGGCGGCTTTCGTGGCTTTTGTCGACACGCATATCATTGCCGCGTGGATGCTGGTCGTGATCCTCGCGCGCGAATTCGCGATTACGGGGCTGCGGGCCGTCGCGGCGTCCGAGGGCGTGGTGATCCCCGCCGGAAAGACCGGGAAGTTCAAGACGGTCTTTCAGATGGGCTGCATCGCATTGTTCCTGTTGGCCGGCGCACTCCTGCCGTTTGCGGCGGCGGCGCCCGTCGTTCAGATCATCGGCGTTGTTGCGATTGTCTGCCTTTGGGCCGCGGTTGTCCTTACGGTTATTTCGGGTATCGAATACCTGTGGCGAGGCCGGGACATTTTAAATGCGAAATAATTATAATAAGAACGCGCTTTGAATGTGGCGAGGCTGCGCCTCGCAGCTAACGCAGATCGGAAAACAGACAAGTTAAAGGAGATAAATTTCATGCCAAACGCCGCCATCCTCGCGGTCGGGACCGAATTGCTCTTTGGGCAGACGGTCAACACGAACGCCGCGTATATCTCGGAGCAACTGCAACTGCTCGGTTATAATGTGCTCTACCATTTCACGGTGGGCGACAATCCGGGGCGCATGAAACACGCGCTCGCGCTCGCGTTTCGGGAAGCGGACGTTGTGCTCACGACGGGCGGGCTCGGCCCGACGCAGGACGATCTCACGAAGGAGATGATCGCCGAGGAGATGGGCGTGAAGCTTGTCCTGGATAAAGAGGCTATGGCGCGCATGGAAGAGGTCATGCTCTCCCTCGGGCGGAAGAATTATACGGAAAACAATAAGAAGCAGGCGTGGCTCCCCGAGGGCGCGGCGCCTTTCTACAATACGGCGGGGACGGCGCCGGGGTTTGCGCTTGAGCGAAACGGGAAGACGGCGATCGCGCTGCCGGGGCCGCCGCGCGAAATGGAGCAGATGATGCGGGAGAGCGCAATCCCGTATCTCGCGAAAAAATCGGACAGCGTGATCTACAGCCGCGTGCTGCATTTTTATGGGATCGGGGAAAGCGCGCTGGAGACGGCTTTGCTTCCGATCATCGAAGGGCAGACGGACCCGACTGTCGCGCCGTACGCGAAAGAGGGCGAAGCCCACGTGCGCATCAGCTCCAAGCGGGCGAGCGTAGAAGAGGCCGCCGCGGCGGTGAATCTGGCGGCGGAGCGTGCGCAGGCGCTTGCTGGCGCGTATCTGTACAGCATGGACGGCGAGGAATACTGGGAAGTCGTCGTACGGCTGCTGCGCGAAAAGGGCAAAAAGCTTGCGGCGGCGGAAAGCTGCACGGGCGGCCTTTTCGCGGGCATGATCACGTCGGTTCCGGGAAGCTCGGAAGTCTTTGACCGTGCGTTTGTGGCCTACTCCAACGAATCGAAGGCGGAGCTGCTCGGCGTGGCGCAGGAGACGCTTGACTTGGGCGGCGCGGTAAGCGGGCCCTGCTGCCGGGAGATGGCGGCGGGCGCGCTTTCGCACTCGGCGGCGGACATTGCGGTGGCGGTCACCGGCATCGCAGGCCCCGGCGGGGCGATCCCGGGGAAACCGGTGGGAACGGTCTTTTTCGGCGTTGCGGTAAGGGGCGCGGACGGGGAACCCCGGGTATCGGTGAGCGGGAAAAATTTCCGCGACCGCGGACGGCGCGTGAACCGCCGGGTCTGCGTGTTGGAGCTCTGTGACCTCGTGCGAAAAGAGTTAGAAAGGGATTGACAAATCCTGTTTTATATTGTAAAATATTCCTGTAACAAGCACTGAGATGTAATCTGTGCTTAAAAAGATTTGCTTGACAGGCAGGCAGGCGTATGGAATAATGAGAACAAATGTTTGAGAACAAATGAGCGCAAACCATAACAGGCACAAATAATGCGGAGGTAGGATGAAAATGGCGGATATCAGCAAGGACGAAAAAGAAAAGGCATTGGAAGCGGCCCTGAACCAGATTTATAAGCAATTCGGGCAGGGCGCGGTCATGAAACTGGGGGATGACGCCGCGCAGAATATACAGGCAATCTCGACGGGGTCCGTAAGCCTTGATGTAGCGACCGGCATCGGCGGCGTGCCGCGCGGGCGCATTGTTGAGATCTTCGGGCCGGAGTCTTCCGGTAAAACGACGCTGACGCTGCATATCATCGCGGAGGCGCAGAAGGCCGGCGGCCGCGCCGCCTTCATTGATGCGGAGCATGCACTCGATCCGATTTACGCACGCAACCTCGGCGTCGATACGGACGAACTGCTCGTCTCGCAGCCGGATACGGGCGAGCAGGCGCTCGAAATCTGCGAGATGCTCGTGCGCAGCGGCGCGATCGACGTGATTGTCATCGATTCGGTGGCGGCGCTTGTCCCGAAAGCCGAGATCCAGGGGGAGATGGGCGATTCCCATGTCGGGCTGCAGGCCCGGCTTATGAGCCAGGCGCTGCGCAAACTCGCGGGCGCGATCAACCGTTCAAACGCCTGCGCGATCTTCATCAATCAGCTGCGTGAAAAGATCGGTGTCGTCTACGGCAATCCCGAAGTGACAACAGGCGGCCGCGCGCTCAAATTCTACGCTTCGATGCGCATTGAAGTGCGGCGCGTCGAAACGATCAAATCGGGAGACCAGATGCTCGGAAACCGCACGCGCGCAAAGATCGTGAAAAACAAGGTTGCGCCGCCGTTTAAGCAGGCGGAATTCGACATCATGTTCGGACAAGGCATCAGCAAGGCCGGGGACCTTCTGGACTGTGCGACTGCCTCCGGCATCGTGGACAAAAGCGGCTCCTGGTACAGCTATCAGGGCGACCGCATTGGGCAGGGGCGCGAAAACGCGAAGGCCTGGCTTTCGGAACACAAGGACGCGGCAGATCAGATCGAGACCGCCGTTATGGAACGGTTGCAGGCCGACCGGGAAGCGAAAGCCGCCGTTACGGCCGGCGCTACGCCGCTTGCCGACGAGGACATCCTGCGCGTAGACGAAGACGGCGTTGTGATCGAAGAAGATTAACGGCGGCCCTAAAGCAGTTTTGTCTTAACGGTGTCCCAGAACAAGTAATCTTTGAAGCGCAGCAGCGTCACGGCTTTTTCCGACAGAGCAACAGATATGCTGCGGATACCCGAAAGCGAAAGTGTTTCGCCGTCTACGGAGACGAAGGTCTCCTTTTGCGCCGGAGCGGGATAGATTTCGATATCCAGATTCGGCGGGAGCAGAATGCCGCTTGTGAACGACCGGTAGGCGGCGCTGTTTACAGGCGCAATGGGCGAAAGCTGCAGCAGGGACAGCCGGGGATCAACGATGCTTCCGCCGAGCGCATAGTTGTAGGCGGTGCTTCCTGCGGGCGTGGAGACGACCACACCGTCCCCGGAGAAATTTTCGATAAAA
>WRFF01000096.1 GCA_009778945.1 Clostridiales bacterium
GAAATATCATTTTGGACACGTTCCATGACGGCATATATATCGTAAGGGCTACTGTATAGGAGGCAAAACCATGGCAAGCAAACCGGTACTTTTTGATAAAAATAAGTGGGATACGTCCTGCGGGTTGGATTACAGCGATCCTATGGTATTTTGGCCGAAGCCGTATAAACACCATGATTTCGACCCGTTGTACAAACGGACGAAACTTATTTCGCAATACGATATGGAAGGGCGCGGCGACGGGTTCCAGATCACAAAGAAGGGCGACTACCTGTTCATGAACCATTTCTGGAGCAGCGGGTGGAGCGTCGTGAACGTGAAGGATCCGAAAAACCCGAAGGTGGTGTATTTCGAGTCTACGGGCAATCCGCATACCTGGACGTTAAAAAACCGGGTCTTCGGCGACATTCTGGTCACAAGCACGGAATGGAAATTCTTCGAGAACAAGAGGTATTTCACAAACCCGGGCGTACGCAACTATCACGACGGGGTCTCGAGCACTCCGATAGAGTCGGGCATCAGGCTTTACGACGTTTCAAATCCGGAGAAACCGAGGCTTCTTTCATTCTATCCGACCGGCACATGGACGCCGGAGGGAGGGTGCAGCGAATGCCATCGCTTCTGGTTTGACGGGCACTATGTCTACCAGGCGTGCGAGGTGCCGGGGTACGAAGGGAATATCATGGTCATTATCGACGTTTCCAATCCCCAAAAACCGCGCGAGGTTTCGAAGTTTTGGATCAAAGGGCAGTGGATCGCAGGCGGTGAGAGGCCGAGCTGGCCGAGGGATCTGCCCCGCAAATGCCAGCTTCACCACCCGACTGTTTTTAACAACCGCGCCTATACGACATGGTTCGGACAGGGGGCGGCGATTGTCGATGTGACCGATCGCCGGATCCCCACATTGATCTCGCATTTCAATATCGATTTCGGCGGGCAGATGCACACGTTCATGCCGATCAAGAACGGCGAATTTGCGATTCTGATCGGGGAGTACCGCCATGCGTGGATGCTCGATATCAGCGATGAGGCGCATCCGAAAACGATAGAAGTGTTCCCAAAGCCGCCGCGGGAATTGCTGGAACGCGGCGTAGGCAATCCGTGGGGTCCGGGGCAGCACAACGTGTTTGAGTATGTGGGGGGCCCGGATGCCTGGAAAGACGAGGACACCATTTTCATGACGTCCGGCGCGGGCGGCCTGCGCATTTACGACGTCAGCGACCCTTACCGTATAGATGAGATCGGGTACTATGTCCCCGGCACGCCGAAGGTCTACTACGATCCGCGGGGCGTGGAGCACGCGAGCAACGGCGCCGGCGTGGATGTCGTCGATGTGTGGGTGGATCCGAACGGATTGATCTACCTCTCGTCATACAACGGCGGTCTTGAGATCTTGGAGTTTGAAGGATGAGTGAGCTAACAGCCCCCATTTTCAATATTGTACACGGCTCCACCGTCGATGGCTGGGGCGTACGGACGACGGTTTTCCTGAAAGGCTGCCCCCTCAGGTGCCTGTGGTGCTGCAATCCGGAAGGGCAGATCCTGGATAACGAGCTCAAGTATACGGCCGAGGATTGCAACGGATGCGGGAACTGCGTCCCGGTATGCCCGAAGAACGCGATCACGATGAAGGCGGATCCGGTCTCCAGGGCTGTGATTGACAGAGGGCTGTGCGACAACTGCATGATTTGCGTGGATAGCTGCTATGTCGGCGCGCTTGCTCCGTTTGCGAAGATATACACAGTCGATGAATTGTTCAAAGAGATCGAGAGGGATCAGGCGTATTTCGGGGCGGACGGCGGCGTCACCATCGGCGGCGGGGAGGCAACCTTGCGTCCGGAATTCACCCTTGAGTTCATTCGGAAATGCAAGAAAGCGTATATCCATACGGCGCTCGACACCTGTGGGTTCATCAATACCGAAACCGGGATGAAATGCCTCGAAGAGGCCGATCTGGCCCTGTATGATATCAAAGGGCTGAATGCCGATACGCACAAAAGGGGCACGGGAGTCGACAACGGGCTGATTCTGAAAAACCTGGAGTACAGGGACAGTCTGGGCAAAGAGATCATCATCCGGCTGCCGTTGATTCCGGAGTACACCGATTCGCCGGAAAACCTCAAACGCGAAGCGGAATTGATCTCAACGCTGAAATCGGTGACGCGCGTCGATATTATTCCGTTTCATAAATATGCGGAAATTAAGTATAATCAGTTGGGATGGCCGCTGCCATATATTTTCGGAGAGAATTTCCCGGAGGAACGGGAACAGGAAGTATTGGATTTGTTTTTGAATGCCGGATTGCCCGCTCAAATCGGCGGGTGATCCAAGAATAATTTTTTTCAAAGGAGATGATGAAACATGAGTTATAAGGAAAGAATTGAGAGGCTCAGAGACCACATGGTTGTGAAGCCTTCGGTAAGCGTGGTCAGAGGGAAAGCGTGGACAGACAGCTACAAAGAAACAGAAGGAAGCGAACCTTTTTTCCGACAGGCGCTGGCCCTGAAAAAAACGCTTGAAACCGTCCCGGTATTGCTGGATGACGACGAACTGATCGCCGGGCGTATCACTGAATTCTGGCGGGGATCGATGCTCCTGCCTGAGATCAACATCCAGTTCCTTGAAGAAGAGATGGATGATATTGCGCTGCGCCCGCGCTGTACGTTCGAGCCGATCCCCGAGGACAAACAGAAGGTCATTTGGGAGATGCTCGACTACTGGAGAGGCCGGAATCTGCACAAAATGTGGCAGAACAAGATCCCGCCGGAAATGTTGGAGCATGAATACGACGGGCTGCTCGGCGGCGCGACGTTTTGCGACAACGGGCATTATTTGACGCATGTCTGCGCCGACTATCCCAAACTGCTCAGGGTCGGTTTGCTCGGGATAAGAAAAGAGATCGAGGACGAGATCGCAAAAATAAATGTACTCATACCGGAAGATTTTGAAAAGCTCCAATTTCTTAACGCGGCTCTGGTTTCCAATCAAGCGGCTATGGATTTTGCGCTGAGGTATTCAAAACTTGCGGCGGAACAGGCTGTGAAAGCAAAAGATCCGGCGCGAAAAGCGGAACTCATGGAAATCTCCCGCATCTGTGCGAAGGTGCCGGCGCAGCCGGCGGACACATTCTATGAGGCGGTCCAGTCGGTCATCATGGCGTGGACTGTCGTCAATATCGAGGGGCAGGGCAACGGGCTTTGCTTCGGCCGCGTGGATCAATTCCTCTATCCGTATTACCGCAGAGAAAAGGACGCGGGGACATTGACCGACGAGTTCGCGAAAGCCCTGATTTCCATGTGGTATATCAAGACCAACGGCGTCGTAAATGTCTACAACAGATTCACGTCGAATATCTTCACCGGCTGGCCGCAGACGATGAACGTCAACGTCGGAGGCATAGATAAGTACGGGCATGACGCCGTCAACGAGTTGTCCTATCTGTTTGTCGAGGCTGACTTGGACGTAAGGCTGACCCAAAACGACATCGTGGTCCGGGTCGAAAAGAAAACGCCGAGCGCTTTCGTCCTCCGGTGTATTGAGGTGGCCAAGGCGCTGCGCGGAAAAGTCAAATTTATGAGCGACACGACGATACTCCAGCAGCTTTTGCATGACGGGTACAAATTGGACGACGCCAGGGACTATGTGATCACGGGATGCAGTACGGTGAATGTGCCGGGCAGGTCCCTTGACGATCCCGGCGTCCTGATCAATATGCCGCTGCTGCTGGAAATGGCTTTGAACAACGGGAAACGCAGGCGCGACGGCGCGCAGCTCGGGCCGGAGACAGGGGACGCGGGCAAATTTACGTCCTATGAAGAGGTTTGGGAAGCGTTCCGGACGCAATGCGACCATATTTTCCGCATTGCGGTTCCGATGAGAAGCGAAGACCGTTTTGTTTACGGGAAATACCGGCCGGTCGTGTTCCATTCCTGCCTGTTCAACGGGCCGATCCAAAAAGGCCGCGATATGTGGGACGACGGGTCGTTTTACGGCCGGCTGTCGTTCTCGCCTTCCGGCGTGCCGAACGCCGGGGATTCGCTCGCGGCGATAAAAAAAGTCGTGTTTGAGGACAAAGCGATCACGATGCCGGAATTGCTGGACGCGCTCGCCGCAAATTTTGAAGGGCATGAAAAGGCGCTGAAACTATTGAGCGACGCGCCGAAATACGGCAATGACATCGACTATGTGGACTATATCGTAAACGACGTCCTCATGATGTGCGTGGATATCATCACGCCGATGATGTGCGCGGGAAAGGCGAAGGCGACGGTATCCCCCGCGGCGCTTTCCGCAAACGTTTCGCTCGGGTTGGACGTCTCCGCGCTTCCGGACGGGCGGAAAGCGTTCCTGCCGTTGTCGGAGGGCGGTATTTCCCCGTATCAGGGCCGCAATGTCAGCGGCCCGGTCGCGACATACCGTTCCTGCGCAAAGCTCGACCATGTGAAACTGACAAACGGTTCGATCTTCAATATGCGCTTCAGCCCGAAAGACCTCGACACCCCTCAGAAACTGAAAGATTTTGAGCATATGCTGCGCACGTTCCTCGAAAGCGGCGGATTTTTTGTCCAATACAATATTGTCGACACGGAAACCCTGCGCGCGGCGCAAAAAAATCCGGAGCAGTACAGAGACCTGCTTGTCCGCGTGGCGACATACAGCGCGTATTTCGTGGAACTGGGCGAAGACCTGCAAGAGGATGTTATCAACAGATTATCGCAAACTGTATAAGGAAAGGTGAATGATCATGAGAGTGAATAAAGAACGGGTCACAAGACTCAGAAACCATATGATTGTCAAACCGTCTGTTTGCCTTGAACGAGCTCAATTTTTGACGGACTCCTATAAGGAAACCGAAGGGTATGAATACCCCTACAGGCAGGCCTTTGCCCTTGAGAAGATATTGGCAAACATCACGGTGCAGATTGACGACGACGAACTGCTCGCAGGGCGCATCACGAAATATTGGCGCGGGGCCATGGTGCTTCCCGAAATCAACGCCCAGTGGCTCAGGGAAGAAGCCGATATGATTTCCACACGCGCGACCAACACGTTCCAGCCGTTGGCGGAAGACGAGAAAGGGCAATTGTTCGAAATCCTTAACTACTGGAAAGACCGGGAACTGCTTGAAATGTGGAAAAAGAAAGTCCCGCAGAAAATACTCGACGGATTCATGTATACGGGGCTCCTGGGCGGACCGACGTTTGCCTCAAACGACCACTATCTCACGCATGTCAGCGCCAAATATGAAAAACTGCTGGACGTCGGGCTTTTGGGCATTCGCAAGGAGATAGAGGATGAGATCGCCGGGCTTGACCTGACGGTCCCCGCGGATTTCGAAAAATTGCAGTATCTGGAGGCGATGCTTATTTCAAACAAAGCGGCCATGGATTTTGCGCTGCGTTACTCGAAATTGGCCGCCGAGCAGGCGGTGAAGGCCGCCGATCCGGAACGCAAGGCGGAACTTTTGGAAATTTCACGCATATGCGCCAAAGTCCCGGCCAATCCCGCGGATACGTATTACGAGTGCCTCCAGTCGATCGTAATGGCGTGGACGGTGATCAATATTGAAGGCCAGGGCAACGGGCTTTGCTTCGGCAGGCTGGACCAGATCCTTTATCCGTATTATATGCGCGAAAAGGAAGCGGGTACGCTCACGGACGACGCGGCGAAAATGCTGATGTCGATGCTGTATATCAAAGCGAACGGCGTCGTCAATGTAGACGATACGCCTACGTCGCAGGTGTTCACCGGATGGCCGCAGACGATGAACGTGGATATCGGAGGGATTGATAAAGGCGGGCATGACGCGGTCAACGAGCTTTCGCATCTGTGCCTTGACGCCGATCTTGATGTCGGCCTGACGCAAAACGATACCGTCGTCCGGATCTCGTCAAAGACCCCGAGTTCCTTCGTCATACACGCGATCGAAGTGGCGAAAGCGCTCCGCGGCAAGGTCAAATTCATGAGCGACGACACCATCATCCCGCAGATGATGAACGACGGGTACTCGCTTGAAGACGCGCGCGATTATGTCATCACGGGCTGCAGCACTGTGACCGTGTCGGGCAAATCCGTCGACACGCCGGGAACGCTCATCAATTGCCCGCTTTGTTTGGAGCTTGCGCTCAACGACGGCGTCCGCAGAATGGACGGGCTTCAGCTTGGCCCAAAAACCGGGAACCCGAGAAAATTCACGTCCTATGAAGAGGTATGGGAAGCGTACAAGGCCCAGGTGAAACCCGCCTATGAAATCGCGGCCCTGTTCCGCAGTTCGGACCGCCATATGTATGTGGAATACAGGCCTATCCCATTCCATTCGAGCCTGTTCCTCGGGCCGATCCAGAAAGGCAAGGATATGTGGGGCGGCGGCACGCAATATTCGCGGTGCTCGATTTCGCCTTCCGGCGCGCCGAACGTAGGCGATTCGCTTGCGGCGATCAAGAAGGTTGTTTTTGAGGACAAAGCAATCACCATGAGCGAACTCATTGATGCCCTTGACGCGAACTTTGAAGGGCATGAGAAAGCGCTGAAACTGCTTTCGGACGCTCCGAAATACGGGAACGATATCGACTACGTCGACAATATTGTCAACGATGTGCTGCTGCACGCCGTGGAAGTCATCACGCCCCTTCGCGGAAGCGGAAACGCGCTTATGACCGTTTCTCCCGCGGCTCTGACAGGAAACGTCCCGCTCGGGGCAATCACCGGGGCGCTTCCCGACGGCAGAAAAGCCGGATTGCCTATTTCGGAAGGCGGCGTATCGCCTTATCAGGGCAGTAACGACA
>WRFF01000097.1 GCA_009778945.1 Clostridiales bacterium
CGGTGAAATGTCGGAAATCTCGACTTATTAAGGCAGTATTATGCGAAAAACTACCCCTCAACCGAAAAAAAGTGCCAAAAAACAGTTCTACATCTGGTACGGCTGCGTTCTTGGCTATCCGGGACACAGATCCTATCGCGGCGGACACGACAGCGGAAACTCTCCGCTTTTCGAACCGGAAGCAATTTATACATCCGCCTGCGCAGCTTGACGGCAATCCGCTGCTTCTGGCGCTGGAAGGCGGTTACTATGCGGAGACGTCCGTACGGGCGCGCAGGCTGCTTGCCCGTATGGAAGCGGTTTTTGCACAGCTGTTTGACAAACCGGACGCAAATGAGATGGACGGTTATATCTTTCGGGCGCTGACCTGCGGCGGCAAGCGGCTGCGGCCCCTGCTTGTCTGTATCGCCTCGGAAATCCGGGCGGGCCGGGCCGCGGACGAAGATTTGGTCGTGCGGCTGATGGCCGTCGTCGAACTCATGCACTGCGCCTCGCTCGTGCACGACGATATCGTGGACCGTTCCCCGCTGCGCCGGAGCCGCGCTACGATCAATGCCGAAAAAGGCGACGGATACGCGGCGCTTTGCGGTTTTCGTATGATTGGCGCGGCGCTCGAACTGCTACGCGAAGCAGAAGAGCCTGAAATCGCGGAACTTATCGCGCGGATCCCGCTTGAAATGAGCCGCGGCGAGCTTCGGCAGCTCAAAGTGGAATTCGACCTGGACGCGCAGACGGAGGCGGATTATATCGAGCGCGTCACGCGCAAAACCGCCGTCCTGATCGAGGGCAGCCTTCAGCTCGGCGCAATCGCCGGCGGAGCCGCTCCGGGCCCGCGCGCGGCATTGTCGGACTACGGCCTCGCGCTCGGCGTTCTCTTTCAGCTCCGTGACGATTTGCTTGATTTTGCACCCAGCCCGTCCGACGGCAAGCCCGTATCGCAGGATATGGAGCGCGGCATTTACTCTTTGCCCCTGCTCTTTGCGCTGGGGGCGCTGCCGGAAAACGAACCGGAGGGGGCGAAGCTGCGGGCGCTGCTGCGCAAAACGATCAAATCTCCGTCCGAGTTGCGCGGGCTGGTTTTGACAGCGCAGCGTTCGGGCGGCGTAGACTATACGATTGAAAGATTGAGGGCTTACGCGGGGACCGCGGAGGACGCCGTTCTGCGCCTGCATCAAACAGCCTGTACGGAAGCGCTGCTTCTGATCACGGAAACGCTATCAACCGAGTGCGCCGCGGCGAAGAAGCCTTTGCTCGCGGTAGTGAAAAGGACAAACCCATGACCGATCAAGAAACCTTACAAGAATTGATGGACAAAGCGGATGTGCGGCAATACGATTGCTACCAATGCGGCAAATGCAGCGGCGGCTGTCCGATGGCGGACGCCATGGACTTGAAGCCGCGCGGCGTCATGCGCTGCGCGCAGGTTGGCTCGCTGAACCGCATCCTGAACAGCAACACGATCTGGCTCTGCACGGGCTGTTACGCCTGTGTGGACCGCTGCCCCCACGACGTGAACGTGCCCGCCCTTATCGAAGAAGCGCGCTACGAAGCGGCGCGGCGCGGCATCTGGCGCCGTGACAGCGAGGTGCTGAACAAAGTCTTTGTCGCAAACCTCAAGATGTTTGGACGCAATCACGAAATGGTCCTCGCCGGCCTTTACAACGTGCTCGCGCTGAAGCCGGCCCAGGACGCCCAAAGCGTGCCGCATATGATGTCGAAAAAACTGATCGGCATAAGGCCGCACAGCATCAAAGAAAACGGCGAGCTTGCCAAACTCATCGAACGCGCGGAGAGCTGGGATAAGCTGGCTTCCGCTCCGCAGGAGGTGAAAAAATGATTCGCTACGCCTATTTCCCGGGCTGCGCGTCCGAAAGCACCGCGCTGTCCACGACCCTTGCAAATAACTTTGTCTTCGGCCGCATCGGCATCGATCTCGTCGAGATCAAGGACTGGAACTGCTGCGGCGCGACAAGCGCGCATACCCTTTCCGAGCCCCTCGGCCTCGCGCTGCCGGCGCGTTCGCTCGCATGGGCGGAGAAAAACCTGCCGGAACTCGACGTCGTGACCGGCTGCGCTTCCTGCTATGCGCGCCTCAAACTTACGAACTACCGCGTGCGGCAGGATGAAAGCGCACGATATATGGTGGAAAAGATCATCGAAGCGCCTTACGAGGCGAAGCGCGAAGTCTATAATTTCCTCGATATCCTCAGCCCGGCGGATGTGCGGGGAAGGATCGAAGAACAGATCGTGCGCCGTTTCAAAAATCTCAAGGCCGCCTGCTACTACGGCTGTCTGAATATCCGGCCCGCGGAAGTCACAGGCGCGAAAGACCGGGAAAATCCCCAGGCGATGGACGAGCTCGCGCGCCTGACCGGCGCGGAACCGGTCGACTGGGGGTTCAAGACCGAATGCTGCGGCGCCGCGCATCAAAACGACGCCGCGTTTGAAACGCGCCCGCTCGCGCGCCGCATCCTCGAGAACGCAAGAGCCTGCGGCGCCGACGTCATTCTGACCGCCTGCCCGATGTGCCAGCTCAATCTCGAAATGCGCCAGGCGGAGTACGCGCGCAAGCGCAAGGATGAGAAACGCGGAAAGGCAAGCTTTCCGCTGCTCGACGTCGTACTTCCGCCTCCGGAAAAAGAGACGATCCCGGTGCTGTCTATCACGGAACTGCTCGCGCTCTCGATGGGCGCCGGTTCGGGAAGGCTGCGCCTCGACGTTCACCATGTACCCGTTTCGGGCGTCCTGTCAAAGGGGTTCCGGGATGAAAACGAAAGCGAGGTCATGATATGAGCAAGATCGGCGTATTTGTCTGCCACTGCGGTACCAATATCTCTTCGGTTGTCGACGTGTATAAAGTCGCGGAGGCCGCCGCGCAAATGCCGGGCGTCTCGTACGCGGCCGAGTACAAATACATGTGTTCGGAGCCGGGGCAGCAGATGATTCTGGATGCGATCAAGGAACACGGGCTGAACCGGATCGTCATCGCCGCCTGTTCGCCGCGGATGCACGAGACGACTTTCCGCAAAATGCTGAAAAAATCCAAAATCAACGAATACCTGCTTGAAATCGCAAATATCCGCGAGCAGGACGCCTGGGTGCATCCGCCCGGAGAGGAAGCGACCGAAAAGGCGATCGACCTCGTCCGCATGGCGGTCGCAAAAGTCGCAAAGAACGAGCCGTTGAAATCTTCCCTGATCCCGATTACAAAAAAAGCGCTCGTGGTCGGCGGCGGTATCGCGGGCATTCAGGCGGCGCTGGATATCGCGGACGCCGGCCATGAGGTCGTGCTGCTCGAACGCGAGCCTTCGATAGGCGGGCGCATGGTCATGCTTGACAAAACCTTCCCTACCCTCGACTGCTCCGCCTGCATCAGCACGCCGAAGATGGTCGACGTGAGCGCGCACCCGAATATCAAGCTTCTCACCTACGCGGAGGTCGCCGCCGTGAAAGGTTATATCGGAAACTTCACCGTCACGATCCGGCAGAAAGCCAAATACGTCAACCAGGATATCTGCACAGGCTGCGGGATCTGCGAGGATAAATGCCCGAAAAAAGTGACGAGCGAGTTCAACAAAGGGCTTTCGGACCGCCCGGCTATCTACAAGCTCTTCCCGCAGGCCGTACCCGCCAAACCCGTGATCGACCGGGAAACCTGTCTGATGCTTCAGAACGGCAAATGCGGGATCTGCGCAAAGGTCTGCCCTGTCGAAGGCTGCATTGATTACGAAGCCAAGGATGTGGAATACGACGAAGATTTCGGCGCTGTCATTCTTGCGACCGGCTATAAACTCGTCGATTGGGGCGGCATGTATGACGAATACGGCGCCGGGCGCTACCCGGATGTGATCGACGGCCTGACGTTTGAACGCCTTGTGAACGCCTCGGGCCCGACCGAAGGCCATATCCAGCGCCCGTCCGACGGGAAGGAACCGAAGACGGTCGTTATCGTCAAATGCGTCGGCTCGCGCGACCCCAAGAAAGGCAAGCCCTACTGTTCCCGCGCCTGCTGCATGTACGCCGCGAAGCACGCGCATCAGATCCTGGACAAGATCCACGGGGCCCGCGTCTTTATCTTTTACATCGACGTGCGCACGCCCGGCAAAAATTATGAGGAATTTTATGATCAGACGCGGAAGGACGGCGCGGTCTATGTGCGCGGCCGCGTTTCGCGCATCTATTCGGACGGGGAGGGCCTGGTCTGTCAGGGCGAGGATACCCTCTTGAATAAACAAGTGCGCGTCAAGGCGGACCTCGTCGTGCTCGAAACCGCGATGGAACCGAACGAAGGGGCGGGCGAACTCACGGGGCTCTTCGGCGCCTCACGCGATGTGAACGGGTGGATTCAGGAAGCGCATCCGAAATTGCGCCCTGTCGAGACCCAGGTCGGCGGCGTCTTCTTAGCCGGCGCCTGCCAGGGGCCGAAGGATATCCCCGACACGGTCGCACAGGCTTCGGCGGCGGCGGCGAAGGTCATCGGCCTGTTGAATCAGGACGAAATGGAAACGTCCCCGATGATCGCCGCTATCGATGAAAGCAAATGCTCCGGCTGCGGCGCCTGCGAGCCGATCTGCCCCTACCGCGCGATCACGCTTGAGACGATCCGCTCGCGCGAGGGCCGCTTCACAAACGCGGAACGCGTTATCGCAAAGGTCAACGCGGGGCTGTGTCAGGGCTGCGGCGCCTGCACGGTTGCCTGCCGCACGGGCGCAATCGACTTGCTCGGGTTCCGCAACGCACAGATACTCACGGAGGTGGATGCATTATGGCAATAGACAAAACAGCCGGAACGGCGCCCGGCGCGATGATCGGGCTGTCTGCGGACGGAACGGAAGCGTCCGCGCCCAAAATCCTGGCCTTTTGCTGCAATTGGTGTACGTATACGGGCGCCGATCTCGCGGGCCTGAACCGCATGAAATATCCCGCGAACGTGCGCGTTGTGCGCGTTCCCTGTTCCGGGCGCGTCAATCCGCAGTTTATCCTGCGCGCCTTCCAGAAAGGCGCGGACGGCGTGATGGTCTGCGGCTGCCACCCGGGCGACTGCCACTATGCGACAGGCAATTATTTTACGCGGCGGCGCTTCATGCTGATGCGCAATTTGCTTGAATTCAACGGGATTGACCCGAAGCGGTTTCACGCGCGCTGGATCTCCGGCTCGGAAGCGGCGAAATTCCGCGACACAATCGCCGAAGTCGCGGCGCAGGTAAGCGCTCTGGGCCCGAACACCAGATACCGGGAGGAACGATAGAAGTGTGAAAAACTTTTCACACGCCGCCGGAGGCATTCAAATTTGATTTTGCGCTATCGGTAGCGCAACAAATTTTGTAAGAAAGGATATGCGCAAAATTTATGAACAAAAACGAACAACAACAGAAAATGCGGGAAACCGCCGCGCGCCTTCTGGACGCGGGCGAAGCGGCCTATGTGATCGGCTTTGGCGAAACGCGTTTCCCGGAAAAGACAAGTATCCTTTTCGCGCACAACGCGGAGGAGGCCGACCGTTTTGTCTGGAATGACGCTTGCGTTCAAAGCCTTGCGAAATACCTGCTCGAGGACCGCTTCGCGGACTATCGCGTCGGTATCTTCGCACGCGGATGTGAAAGCCGCGCCATCAACCGCATGATCAAAGACAACCAGTTCAAGCGCGATCATGTGCATATCCTCGGAATCCCCTGCGAAGGCGTAAATGCCAAACGTTGCGCTTCCTGCGCTGTGCACAACCCGGTGGTCTATGACGAATTGCTCTGGGATGCGGTACCCGAACCCAACCCGGAGACCGCCCGCTTTGCGCGCGCCGAGGCTGTCGAGGCTATGGGCCCGGAGGAACGGTATGCCTACTGGAGCGACGTGTACAGCCGCTGTATCCGCTGCTACGCCTGCCGTCAGGCCTGCCCGGTCTGCAGTTGCCGCGAATGCTATGTCGATATGGACCGCCAGGGTTTTCAGGGCAAGCGTCACAGCGTTTCCGACAATCAAACGTTCGGCGTGACGCGCGCGTTCCATGTGGCGGACCGCTGCATCGAGTGCGGCGAATGCGAACGCGTCTGCCCAATGGGGCTGCCGATCCTCGGCCAGACCCAGAAGATTATCAAAGATATAACCCAATTGTCCGGCGATTACCAGGCGGGAATGAACGCGGAGGACGGGAATTTCCTCGGCGCGTTTGATCTCGACGACAAAGACGATTTCATGTAAAGACAGGAGAAGACGAGTATGTTTCTTCGCAAGGAAAATTTGACAGACGCCATTTCGGCGCTGCTCCCCGCTTACGAGGCCTACGCGCCGACCGGTGAAGGCGAACACGGCGCGTTCCGCAGGCTTGAGCGGGCGGACGGCGCGGGGGGATACGCCCTCGCCCTTATCGGAAAGACCCTGCTTCCGCCGAAAGATATCCTCTTTCCGCGCAGCGAATCGCTCTATAAAGTGGATATGAAGAGCGGCGAAACAGCCCCCCCGCCGGCGCCGGACAAGACGCTGCTTTTCGGCATCCGGCCCTGCGACGTCCGCAGTATCGAAAACCTGGACGCCGCATTTTTGGAGAAGGGCTATGTGGACGCCGGTTACGCGGCCCGGCGCGAGGCGCTGACGATTGTCTGCCTCGCCTGCCGCGAGATCCCCTCCCCGGCCTGCTTCTGCGATTCGATGGGCGGAAGCCCGGCAGACGCGGC
>WRFF01000098.1 GCA_009778945.1 Clostridiales bacterium
AAAAAGGACCAAAAAAAATCGAGTTTGGACTTTGTGATAGAATTTTCATATGAAAACCCACCCAAAGGACTTGTTTGAATATAGTTTCATGGAATTGACGGAATTTCTGGAGGCGCTTGGCGAGAAGCCATTTCGCGCGAAGCAGCTTTACGCGTGGCTTTACGGAAAAGGCGTGACAGACCTCTCGGAGATGATGGATATCCCCGCCGGCACGCGCGAAAAACTTCTGCGCGCCGCCCGGACGGATGCGCTCGCGCCTGCGGATGCGCTCCGGTCCGAAGACGGCGGCACGAGTAAATTTCTGCTGAAAACGCGGGACGGGCATTTCATCGAAACGGTTTTCATGAAATACAAGAGCCGCAATTCCGTTTGCATCTCGACGCAGGCGGGCTGCCGCATGGGTTGTGTTTTCTGCGCGTCCGGCGCGTCCGGGCTTCGCAGGAACCTGACCGCCGGTGAAATGGCGCTTGAGGTCATCCTCTCCGAACGGCTTGCGCAGGCGCGCGTCAAAAATATCGTGCTCATGGGTATCGGAGAACCGCTTGACAACTATAATGAGGTGAAACGGTTTATCGAAAATTTCACGGACGACCACGGGCGCGATCTATCGCGGCGCGCCATTACGCTTTCCACCTGCGGCATTGTGCCGGGTATCGACCGGCTCGCAGCGGAGCTCTCGCAGGTGAATCTCGCGGTATCCCTCCACGCGCCAAACGACGCGTTGCGCGAGCGGATCATGCCGGTAGCGAGGCGATGGACGCTTGCGGAATTGCTTGCCGCCGTAGAACGGCATTATGAGGCGACGCACCGGAGGCCGACTTTTGAATACGCGCTGATCGAGGGATTTAACGACAGCCCCGCCCAAGCGGCGGAACTTGCGAAATTGCTTCGGGCCCGGAATTGCTTAGTCAATTTGATTCCGTTGAACGGGGCGGAGGGTTTATCCCCCTATGGGGCAGGGGCCGGCGCCGGAAAACCGATGCGAGGCGCCGGCGAAGACGCGGCGCAGCGCTTCCGGGAGATCCTCGGTGCGCATCATGTCCCTGCGACCGTCAGGCGTTCGCTCGGCGCGGACATCGGAGCGGCCTGCGGGCAGCTTCGTCTCAGACGAGAGGAGGAGGTGTTATGACGGCACGCTTGCTTACGGACAAAGAGATCACCGAGGCGGTTGATATTCTCTCCCGGCTCTATCCGGGCGCCGAATGCGCGCTGCATTACGGAAGCGTCTTTCAGCTCCTTGTCTCCGTCGTGCTTTCGGCACAGACGACAGACGTGAGCGTGAACAAAGTCACGCCGGTTTTCTTTGCGCGCTGGCCGGACGCGGCCGCGCTTGCGGGAGCGGATGTCACGGAAGTATCGGAGACGATCCGCACGATCGGCATGTATCGCCAGAAGGCTTCAAACGTCGTACGCATGGCGCAGATGCTGCTGGAGGATTTCGGGGGCGAAGTCCCCGGGGATTTTGAAAAACTGCAGACCTTTCCGGGCGTCGGGCGCAAGACCGCCAACGTGGTGCTTTCCGTCGGCTTCGGGGAGCAGCGTATCGCGGTCGATACGCATGTCTTTCGCGTCGCAAACCGCATCGGATTCTGCGCGGAGCCGACGCCGGAAAAGACGGAGTTTGCTTTGACGGAACGGCTTCCGAAGGATCGGCTTTCCGACTCGCACCACTATCTGATCTGGCACGGACGGCGCGTCTGCCACGCCCGAAAGCCGGATTGCGAAGGCTGCGCCCTGTCCGGGCTCTGCTGTTTCATCCGATAACATCCCCCGGGTCTTCGGCATCTTCTCCTGTATCGCCTGTATCATCCGATTCGGCGGGGTCCGGTTCCGTTTCGTCCGTCCGCGCGCGTTCCTCTTCCAGGATGGCGGCTGTCGCTGCGCGCACATCGAGGATTTCGCCTTCAAAAGTGAAAACCCCGCGGTTCTGCGATTCGTTCAATCCCAACAACGCGCCGCCGGCCATCAGGTTTCCCATGGGTACGGCGATTCGGTAGCGTACCTGAGGGCCGTCCCCGGAAGAAGTGAGTTCAAGGCGGACTTCGCGCTCCTCTACTCCGAAGATCTGCGTCAGCCGTGCGCGCAGGCAGTCCGCCTCCGCTGTAATGTCGCCGCCGCCAAAGGAAGCGTTCCGCTCGAAAGCACGGATCGCGCTTTCCGCGAGTTCCGTGCGCCGGTCGTTCAGACGGTCAAGCGAGGATTGCGCAAAGAAGAGCAGCAGGATCGGCAGAATGGCCGCCAATACGATGAACTGTTTCACGCGGCGCCTCCACGGTAAGGATGCTGTGCGAGATCGTGCTGCCAGAGCCGAGACAGGCTCTCCGTCACAGAGTTTTCCGGCCCCGCGATACAGGCGTAAAGAAACAGGCCGAGCGCGATAGTGGCCATCAGTACAATAAACTGTTTCATGGCGCGTCCTCGCTTTTTGATGTGCTTTCGGCGGCGGACGGGTCGGCGAACCCCAGCTGCGTCTCAATTTTGGATTTCACCGAATCGGTCATGCCTTGCGCCTGGCCTTTGAAGCTGAGGACCATGGCGGCGATGGCAATGCCGAGAATGATGGTGCTGAGCAATACGATCATCGTTTTCATTTCAAATTCTCCTTTTCTCTGTTACCCCGGAAGCGAGTAGCCGGCGTTTCCTCAGAAAAATAACTGAGACAGCAGTTCCCGCTGTTCCACATAATAGGCAAAATAGACGAAATTCATAAAGACGACAAGCACGCCGGCGACGACCGGCAGATAGAGCAGGTCGCTGAGGATCTCGTTTGTGCGCATCAGCGCCGTCGTGCGCGCCTCTTTCAGCGCCGTGCGGTAGGCGGAGAGCGTTTCGATCAGACGCGGCGGCGCGATGCGGTCCCAATCAAGGAGCAGGACCATCAGATCACGTCCCAGGCCGCCCGCCCCGGCCGCGGCGAATGCTTCTGGGACATCCTGCTCGTGCCCGGTGCGCAGCAGGCGCAGACAGTCGGCGTAAGCGGAGCGCAGCGGGCCGTCCCGCTGCGCGAACTGTTCGAGAATCCGGTCGGCGCTTTGGCGCGCCGTCTCGGGCGTGTGCGCGTAATTGCGCAGGACGCCGAGCGCTGTATAAAGCTCGCGATCGATTTTTTCCTTGTGGCGCCCGGAGGAAATCCGCGCCGGGAGGGAGAGCGCCGCGCTTTTGCCGGGGAATCTCCGGAGCGCGTCCAATCTTATGCGTAGGCGAAGCGTCGGCGGAAAGAGAATGAGAATCCCGCCGCAGAGCAGGGCGCCGACGAAGATGATAAAAATGGTCTCTGATCGCATGGAAGGGCTCCTTTCAAAAATCCAGTTTCCGGTTTACCAGTACTTCAAGCAGAATCCGGTTTACCAGGAAAAGGAACAAGCCGATTGAAAAAAGCGAAAACCCGCCGGGCGTAAAAAACTGGTTGTGCAGGAAACGCGCCGGCGGGATCCCGATCATAAAAACAGCGACGAAGACCGACCCGACATACAAGCCGGGCGTCAGCCACGCCGCCATGCGCACGGACTCGCCGTTCATGCGCTTGCGTTCTTCGGCAAGCGCGCGCGCCTCCCGCAGCTGCGCGAGGATGTCTTCAATCGCGGCCGTCATATCCGATCCTGTGACGGCGCCGGTGACGATGACGTTCGCGAGCATCGAACTCCAACTTGTGCCGATTCCGAAGGAAAACCTTTCCGCTTCCCGCCGGATGCGCGCCGGGTCGCCCGACAAACGCAGCGACGCAAGCAGCGTACGCAAAAGCCCCCCGGTCGTTTTGAGTTCGGGGCAGGCGCGGATGACACGTTCGATCGTCAGGTAGATATTGCCTCCGGCAATCAGATAGCCGGTCAAAAATGCGCCCATCAACTTCTCTCCTTCAAAACTTGCCGCCCGGCGGTATCGTTCGAGGCGCATCCGCAGAAAGAGGTAGGGGAGCCCCGCAAACGCGGCGCCGGTCACAAACGCCGGCAGCGCGGGCAATGTCTTTGCCGAAACGATGAAAACGACAAAGAAGAGGATAACGCATCCGATAAGAAAGGCCTGCGCGGAGACGCGGCCGCGCAGGGTGACGGCAAGTACGCTGTCCAGATGGGAGAATAACGTTTTCGCAGCGCTGCCGCCCGGCGCGCGGCCGGAGGGAAGGCGCCGCATCCCGCGCAAGGCGAAAAGGAGGGCCGCGATACGCCGCCGGAAAAGCAACAGCGCGCCGCCGAGCAGGATTAAATAAATGATCGCGGAAACCGCCGCCATCAGCGCATTTGGGTCTGCGAGAGCAAACAGGTCAGCCATAAGCGCCTTCCCTTCCGCTTTCGCCCGCCGCGTCCTTTATGTCCGCAAGCAGCCGGAGCTGCCGGTCAAATTCAAGAAAGGCCGCATGGTCGTTTTCCTCGCCATGCGCCCGTTTGTCCGGAGCGATGCGGTAGGTCCATAGCCAGGCGCCTGCGGCGATGTCATAGCGGCAGATCTCCCGTACCGCCCATGCGCCGTTTTCCGCCCGCATCTCATAAATGCCCCACAGCCGTTTTCCGCCGCCCGGAACCGAGATTAGATGAAACAGATAGTCAAAACTTCCGGCTACGCGCAGCGCCGTCTCCCGCACATCCCCGCCGACGGACCGTACGATCTCGACCGCCGCGTCTTCCGGAAACGAGAGGGGATTGCGCGTATGAAAAGTCATCTTCATACGGCCGGTCCCTCTTCGCGCCAGACGGACCGCCGCGTCGAGCGCAATACCGTCCCGCGCTTCCGCGAGGATGAAATAATCCGCATCGCTTCGCAGCAAATTTTTTGCAATCTGTTTCAAAGGCTCCCCGTCGCAGACCAGCTGTACGACCGGCGCGCCCGGCATAAGCCTGTGCAAGGGGATCTCGGGGTCGGTCTCCACCATTACGCCCTCCAGCGAAGGGTCTTCGAGACGCTGCCAGGTTGAGAGGAAGGTCGTTTTCGCGGAACGGACGCTGCCGCAGAAAACGACATTATAACCGACCCGTACCATCGTATGAAAGAGCGGGATCGCTTCCTCGGGGATCGTCCCTCGCGCGGCCTGCTCAGCAAAAGTATAGGCGGGAATGGTGTAACGCCGGAAGATGATGGTATCCAACCCATCCTTTGCAAGCCTTCCTTTGAAGATTGTCACACGGCAGCCGTCGAGCAGATAGATCTCGTGGAAATCACGGTCAAGCCGTTCTTCCGGTGTGAGCAGCAGGAAGGCGCGGATCAACTGCGCGCGCCGGTGCTTGCAGATTGTTTGCGGCATCCGCCGCATTTTTCCGTTCGAGAAGAAAAATATCTCATCCCCGATGATTTTGGCGCTGCTCGACTCCGCGTAGGCCGGTTTCCACCACTCCGCCATACCGGCCTTCCCCCAAACCGACTCAAAGACGGCTTCTTCCGCGCTTGAAAACCAGGCGGGAATCGCAAACCTGTCCCGCAGCCCTTTTTCATCCAATATCTGCGCGATACGCGCCTGATAAACGAAGACGGCGTCCGCGTATCCGATGATGGCGCGTTTCTGCACATCAAGCGTCGGAACCAATGCGGTGTCCGGCGTCTCTCCGTTGCCGCCGCCGGATGCTCCGCCTGGCGAGAGCCTGGATTCGACGAGACGGCAGATATCTTCGAACGGGATCAGGGCCGCGCTCATTTTGACGGCTCCTTTCGGACGAGCAGCAGTTTGCCGCGTTCCGTTTCGCACCAGTCCCGGATGGAACGATAGGCAGGCCATTCACAGCGGATTTCAACGTGGTGGATTTGAGAAGTCGCGTTTGCGCGCGCTTCGTCCGTATCGGTGAAAGCCCGCATTCCCGCCGCTGCGTCGGTCACCTCGCGCCCTTCGCTGTCTTTGACATAGGCGACCGGGAAAGAGCCGAAATCCTTTGCGCCGTCTTCCGAATACAAGGTGACGGTATCCCCTCTGCGCAGCGAACTGCTGCACATTTCAATCCACTCCTGTTTGAGGACGAAGCAGCTTGTCTCCGGTTCCGGGACCGCGTTCGGCGCGCGCAGGCTGCGCATCGAGATCTGGCCGCCCCCCCGAATCGGTTCGGCGGCTGTTTTTCCCTCCATCAACTTTGCGTTCTTCGGCGTCAGCGCCTCTTCGATCAGGGCGTTCGGAGGGACGCGCACCGTGCGAAACAGTTCCGGCGAGAGCGTCTCGCCGGCGGCGATCGGCGCGCGCGCCACGTATACTTCGTCCATCAGCAGCAGAGCCCGCCCCTGCGCTTCCCAAAAGACGAGCAGCGCGATGGCGAGCAATACGAGCAGTGCGCCGAGCGCGGTTTTCAATTTTGCGTTTTTTTCCGGCATAGAAAATTTGTCTCGTTTCTCTTTATTCATGGAATAGAAAATATATCTAATAATACCATAATATGTATATTTGTCAATAGGGTTTTTTCATGAAAAATTTGCGGCGTCGCAAAGAGCTGATTTATAGAAGCGCTGTTCAGACGACCCGAATCGCCGTATAGCCGCGTGCTGAAGATTTGATCAGCGCTTCAGCCGTTGGCGGTGACTTCGCAGTCTGTGTAACTGAAAGGAGAAAAAGACAGATCCGCTCCGGATTCTTCGCATGCTTTTTGATAACCGGAAGCGCCTTCGCCGTAAAGATACTGCTCGCTTACGATGGGGACAAAGTCGAAAGCAATATAGTAAGACAGGTTT
>WRFF01000099.1 GCA_009778945.1 Clostridiales bacterium
GATGACGGGCATATCGTACGGATAGGCCATCACGCTCGTATAATCCGTATGGTTCACGCGCAGCCCCTGCTCCGTCCAGATCTCTTCGACATGGCCGCCGTATTTGACTTCCACCCTGTCGTCAGGCCGGGCGATCTCCCAGAGATTTCCGTTTTCAAGCCAACTGTCGCTCAGTTCCTGCTGTTCCCCGTTTACAATCTTTTGCCGGAACAGCCCGTGCTCATACCGGATGCAGCAGCCTGTGGCGGGCATCTCCAGCGTGGAGAGCGAATCCAGGAAACAGGCCGCGAGACGGCCGAGGCCCCCGTTCCCGAGCCCGGCGTCCATTTCCTGCTCCTCGATCGCGTCGATCGAAAACCCGAGTTCTCCGAGCGCGTCACGATAGGCGTCGAACAGATCCAGATTGATCATATTGTTCACGAGCGCACGGCCCATGAGGAATTCCGCCGAGAGATAGTAGAGGCGCTTTGCGCCGCGTTTATCGACCTCTTTCAACGAGTCCGCCCATTTGTCCATAATGAGGTCGCGCAAGGTCAGCCCGACCGCCTGATACATATCGTCCGCCGATGCCTCATCCGGCGTCAGGCCGAGCGTGCGCTTCAGCTTCTTCTCGATTTCCTCCCGGACCTGGTCTTTTGTCATCGTCTCGTTTGTCATTTCACCCATCGTTCCATCACTTCCATCGTTTCATATTGTATTAGTATAGCATGGTATAGCATATGAAGTGCAGGTGGAGTATACTATATGCTTTGGAAATAATTTGATTGAAACCGGAGCAAACACTAAGCAAGATAGTATGAGCAATAATCAAGATCATGGGATCTCAAAGCTAAAACATTTCCTCATCGGGCAACCGCTGCGCAACGAGGCCGAACAGGGCGAGAAAATCGGCGTCCTCTGGGGGCTGCCCGTACTTTCGAGCGACGCGGTCTCCTCTGTAGCCTACTCGGCGCCGGCGATCCTCATCGTCCTGATCCCTGCGATCGGCGCGGCGGCTTATCTGCTGATGGGTTTCATCACCGTCGCGATCATCGTGCTGCTCCTCCTGCTCGTGCTGTCGTACCGCATGATCATCGACCGGTATCCGGGCGGCGGCGGGGCTTTCATCGTCGCGAAGGAAAACCTCGGCATCGGCGCCGGCGTCATCGTCGGCGCGGCGCTTGCGATCGACTATACGATGACGCTCGCCGTCAGCATCAGCTCCGGCGTGGAGCAGCTCACTTCCGCTTTCCCGATCCTGCGGACAAATTCTTTACCTGTCATCCTTGCGGTGGTCTTTGTCCTCGCCATCATGACAGGCAATCTGCGCGGCGTCCGTGAATCCTCCCGCATCTTCGGCATTCCCACCTATCTCTTCGTCGCGGGGATGCTCATCATGATTGCCTATGGCATCATCAAAGTGGGGCTTCTCGGCTACATCCCGCCCAAACCCGAATTCAAAGACTCCGATCTTCTGCAGCCCATAACGATGCTGTTGATTCTCAAAGCCTTCTCAAACGGCTGCACCGCGCTCACGGGCGTCGAAGCTGTGAGTGACGCCGTGCCCAATTTCCGCGCGCCCGCGCAGAAAAACGCAAAGCGCGTTCTGGCGCTGCTCGCTATTATTATCCTCGCGCTCGTCGGCGGTTCCGCGATTCTCGCAAATATGTATCCCGTCGATCCGACCGATCCCGCGAACGGCGGCGCGCTCCTCGTGCTCATCGCGCAACAGATCTTCGGCAACACCTTTATGTATTATTATCTGACGTTCACAACGCTGGCAATCCTCGTTATGGCCGCCAACACAGCTTTTGCGGGCTTCCCGATTTTGGTCTCAATCATGGCGGGCGAGGGCTATATGCCGCGCCAGTTGCGCACGAGAGGGGACCGGCTGAGCTACAGCAACGGCATCCTGGCGCTCTCCGTTATGGCGATCGTGCTGATCATCGTCTTCCAGGCGCAGGTCTCCAAGCTCCTCGGGCTTTACGCCGTCGGCGTCTTCCTTTCCTTTACGCTCGCGCAGGCCGGGATGCTCCGGCTCTGGCTGCGCGAAAGGACCGGGAAATGGAAATCAGGCGTGGTCATCAACGGGCTCGGCACGATTGTCACCGCCGCGGTCGTGGTTATCGTCGCTTTCTCGAAATTCAGCGAAGGTTCATGGATCGTCGTCGTTGCGATCCCGGCCATGACCTACGGGATGATGCGCATCAAGCGGCATTACAATTCCGTACGCGAACAGCTTCGTATCGAATGGGAAAATTACAAACCGCCCGAAAGCGGCAGCGGCATTTACCATGACCATATCATCGTCCTGGTGGCAGGGGTGAACAAATCGAGCCTGCGCGCCATGAAATACGCGCGCACGATCGCAGGCACTCTCGCCGATGTCGTTTGCTTCAGCGTCGCCACTACCCGCGCGGACGCCGACGAGCTGCGCGAAAAATACGACCAACTCGGCAGCGACATTCCGCTTATTATTCGCTATTCTCCGTACCGCAAGGTTGTCGAACCCCTGCTTTCCTATATCGATTCACGCGAACTCAAACGTGAGGACGGGGACCTTATCACAGTCGTCGTGCCGAATTTCATCGTGGCGCGCCCCTGGCAGCGCATCCTGCACAACAACATACGCAGAAGAATCGAACGCGAACTGCTGAAGCACAAGCATATCACCGTCGCGATCATGCCCTTGCAACTGAAAGAAACGACAAAAGAACACGAGAAAACTGCTCGCGACAGGAAAGCCCAAAAAGAAGAAATAATCCCGAAAAAACCGAATGACGCCGTGCCCGACAAGGCCGACAAAGCGCCTCAGGACGTGGACGCCGAGAAATAGCCCTCGGATTTTCTATAACCACGCGGCGGGAGTACGCGTCGCTCATGCGTCGAAAAACGGCATATTTTCGGTGATTTCATCTCGCGAATTTTGGGCAAGTTCGTAAACTCGCTCGTATTTCAATGTGCAATACATAGTTAAGTTCACGGCGTTTCGGTCGGCTTGCATATTATTGATTCCCCGTTCAGACAGTACGACCTTGCACCCAAAATTCCCACTCGCCGAAATCGAGAAATAGAGCCGTTTTTCTTCAAGCATTCGCAGCGCATACTCCCACCGCACGGTATGAGAAACGCAAAGCTCAGTATAACCACACTGACAACAAGTATTCTGCGCTTAATCATCTATACACCCTGCATTTTGGAAATACGCAAGTCCGGTATAACTGGATTTCGTCCAAATATCTCTTAAATTCAATTTATGTGGTTCGCTACACATGGAAACGGTATTCACATCACTCTTTTATTGTAATCTTCCCCCACGTTTTGTATCCATCAATGTTCTCGGGAGAATAATCTGAAGCATTGTTTGTTTTGAAATAACCTGTATTATATTGCTTTAACAATGTTCCATCATCACTGTCTCTGATTTCTAAATACACATACCAAATTGCGTCATTCCATTTTATATATTTCGCGATAGCGTTCATCTTGTCGATTGTGACAAAGGACTTCGTTGAGTCGAAAATCTTACTAACCTCATCATCACTAATAGAATTTGATACCTGTACTTCAATCGTTAAGGCGGGACGCGTGAATGTCAAATTGACATCCTTCACATTGTTATCTTTGAGGACTTCTGATTTGTAGTCTTTATAAAAAGATAACGGAACATTTTTTTCAATACTACAAGACGACATGAAGAACACGAGACTCAATATGATAGCAGTGGCAACAAACAATCTGTGCTTAATCATCTAGACACCCTCCTGTATTTTGGAAATATACAAGTCCGGAATAACTGGATTTCGTCCAAATATCTCTGAAAAACAGTACTCTTGTCACTCGTCTGGTGTAATATCCCACCACGTTTTATATCCATCAATATCTTCAGGTGGTTGATCTTCAAGATGCTGTTGAATGACCACACCGCTTTTATAATAATTTGTCGTATATTCTTTTAGTAATCCTCCATTTGTACTATTAACTATGATCAAATCGATTTCACCTAGTGCGGAACCATTCCATTTCACATATTTTGCGATAGCTTTCATTTTATCAACAGTCACAAATGATTTTGTCGATTCAAAGATCTTCGCAATTTCATCTTCACCAATAGAATTTGCTGCCTGCACTTCGATCGTCAAGACGGGTCGCGTGAATGTCAAATTGACATTCTTTACATTGCTATCCTTGAGGACTTCTGAATTATAGTCTTGATAGAACGACACCGGAATATTTTTTGTATAGCTACAAGATGACATCAAAAATGCGAAGCCTATTATAACGGCGATGACGACAAGCAATCTGCGGTTAATCATCTATACACCCTCCTGTATTTTGAAAATACGCAAGTCCGGTATAACTGGATTTCGTCCAAATATCTCTAAGAGGCAATTTATACGACTGACCCCATGAAGAAACGGTAACTATGTAATCTGCGTCTTTCTCCGAATAAGATATATCTGTAATCGTCATCCAATGCCATTGATACTGGGAAAGAGCGCTGTCTGAATTGGTATACATCAGCAGAGACACGGGAGAGTTTTTGTCCAGGCCATTCTCTATAAAAGATACCGCGTCCGAATAACTCATCGTTATGTTGCTTGTAGAGGTAGCCGTAAGCGTAACACCCTTATCAGCGGCATATTTTGTTACGCCGTTAATATATTGTGTCAGAGTCGGAACTCCAAATGACATTTCTTTAGGCTTATATACTGGAATTAAAGATTGCGTGCCAATTGGTATCGGAACATAAAAATGGATCGGCGTTACATCCTGTATGACATCAGTCATAAACTGCGTATAGTTTTTTTTAGTAAAATCCGAGTACCCATACAAAGCGCTGTCATCCGGGTTGGTCACGGCCAAATAGGATAAAGTATTGGCCGCCGCCGTAGGCCCACAGGCGCTCTTATTTTCCCAATCTTCGGGGTACCAAGCTTGATTGCCGCCATAATAGGGTGCATACGGATCCTTTGGATCATCTGGATCAGTAATACTGAACGGCCCAGCCTTTGGATCTTTCAGCGCGGTAAGCCCCGAGGGGTCAATAAAGCTCAGTGGGTTATTATAACAATAGGTGTACGGGTTCCCAAATTTGATCGGATCTGCGCTCATAAATCTGCCGGCCTGCGGCATATAGTACCGGGCCTGCGCATAATAAAGCCCTGTAATTGGATCAAGCTGATAACCCGTAAACCCAAACAACTCTTCGGAGAACGGTTCACCGCCGGTCGCAAAGCCATCCTGCGCTCCAGGCATGTGTACGCCAAATTCATCGTAGTCAAAACGGGAAAGACTCCCGCCGTCCACGTCCACCGTCCGTACAAGGCTTCGCAATTCGTCATGCAAATAGTATGTGGGATCGACGCCCACTGTGTCCGCGCTGATCAGCTCATTGCCCCAAACATAGCGCACAGAACCGCTTCCGCTATAGGTCATTAAAACATTTTCGTAGGGTTTCAGTGCATCGAGGATATAGCGCTGCTCTTCATGCCACGCTTCCCGCTCGGATACGGCTGCTTTATCCCATACGCTCTTTA
This sequence comes from Clostridiales bacterium, assembly GCA_009778945.1. Taxonomy (GTDB): domain Bacteria; phylum Bacillota; class Clostridia; order Peptostreptococcales; family Anaerovoracaceae; genus WRFF01. The sequence goes on from WRFF01000099.1 coordinate 5,520, forward strand.
CACGCCGCCCGAAACCGTCATAGGTGTAAGCTGCGGTGTCGCCACTTGCTGTCGCCGCGGCCACTATCCGATTTGCAGCGTCAAACGCAAAGCGTATGTCCGGTACCCTGTAATTTGTCTGGGCGCCGATTTGGGCATCCCGCCTCATCGTCCGGTTTCCCAGCGCATCATAGCCGTAACTCCTGAGAGGCGCACCGTCTTTGATCACTTCCGTCAGCCGGTTCATCTGATCGTAAACATAGCCGCTTACGATTGTCTCGTCCGTCCCGTCAGGCAGCCGCCGTGTCCGATGTATTTCTGTTTTATTGCCCACCGGATCGTACCGATAGCTGAACGCGTCGAGCTGTCCGGTCTGGTCTGAATGGATCAGGTTCTTCATCGCGCCAAGCTCACTGTAGACATATTCGGTCTTTACGCCGTTCGGAAGCATTCGCTCCAGAATATGGCCCGCCGCGTCATAGCGGTAAGTCGCGACAGTTTCCTGCCCGTCAATAACCTGCGAAATCCGGCCCATGGGGTCATGGTTGTAGCGCACTACGCTTCCATCCGGATAGGTGATGGATTCCCGCTCTCCCGTCGGCGTCCAGCTGTAGCGGATCGTCCGATTCTCCGGATCGGTCACTTCCGTGATTCTGCCGATCGCGTCCGTCTTGATCTTTGTCAAGCCAAGCGCGTCTTTCATCTCAGCCAACTGCCGCAGCGGATCGTAGGAAAACATGACTTCCTGCCCGTCCGAATACTTTGTCTTTGTAAGCAGTCCTATGGGGTCATATTCATATTCCGTGACATCTCCGCCCTTGTTAATTTCAGTGCATAGGCGACCGTCCGGCGTATACTCATACCGCGTCGTTCCGCCAAGCGCGTCCACTTCCATTGCCAAAAAACCGCATTTATCGTAAAAATATCGGGTCGATATTTTCTCATTTTCGCCCTGC
>WRFF01000100.1 GCA_009778945.1 Clostridiales bacterium
CAGCTCTTTCAGGTTGAGAATCCCTTTCGTATGTCGAAATCAGATTTAAAAACACGACCGGTTTTTCACCACAAGCGCGATTCCATAGGGGTATAAAAGGACGGTTTGCAGGTAACGACGCGATTATTTGGGATCACGTATGAAGCGTATGAAGGAGAAAATTAAATGGAAAATAATGGATTACAATGCGATTAACATATATTACCATTTAATCGAAGGCGGTTCCTGCATGGCAATCGGAAAGAAAATGACGCTTGACAATTCAGCAAGGTGTAATTATATTGTAGTTATACAAAATATACGCTTTGAATGGGATATTTCAAAGAATACCTCAAATAAAGCGAAACACGATGTGGCTTTTGAAGAAGCCGCAACGGTTTTATTGGATAATCTGCATGTGGATATAGCCGATCCGGATCATTCGCAGGATGAAGAACGATTTATCGCATTGGGGATTGGCGGAAACGGCCGCTTGCTGGTCGTTTGTTACAGTATGAAGCAGGATGACACCGCAGTCCGAATTATTTCGGCAAGAAAAGCAACCGCAAATGAAGCCAAACAATATGGAGAGAAAACAAATGCGAGAAGAATATGATTTCAGTGACGCGCAGCCCGGAAGGCTTACCGAAAGATACAAACAGCAAATAACAATACGTATCGACCGGGAAACGATCGCTTGGTTCAAGGAATTGTCCGCACAAACAGGCGTGCCTTATCAGACGCTTATGAACCAGTACCTGACGGATTGCGCAAAAAAGAAGAAAACACCCGAGTTTGTTTGAGCATGGGTAGAATTTTTCCATGTCGTGTGGCAGAGGAAAAGACAGCGCGTTCCACGCGGGCATCGTGTGTAAACGCGAATTGACAATCGTTCATAGGTGTATTACACTATATAAAAAGGTATAACAATGTATTACGAGGTATCATCATGGCCACAACTGCTATCAGATTATCAGAGGAAGAAAGCCGCCTGATAAAAAGTTATGCAAAGGCGAAAAGGCGTTCGGTTTCCGATGTCATCCGCCTTGCGATTCTCGATCAAATCGAGGATGAATATGATTTGGCGCTTTTCGAAAAGGCGAAAGCGGAGCATGAGGCAGATCCTGTAACGTACACGCTCAAAGAAGTCATGGAAGAGTTTGGCTTGAATGAAGCCTAAGACCTTCCAAGTTGAATTTTCAAAATCCGCGAAAATGGATTTATCCAAAATGGATCCCTTTGATCGCAAGATCATTATATCCTGGCTTGGCAAGAATCTTCAGGGTTGCGTCGATCCGCGGAGGCACGGAAAAAGTCTCATAGGGGAGAGAGCGGAGCAGTGGCGGTATCGTGTCGGGGATTATCGTGTAATCGCCGAGATTCAGGATGAAAAAGTCCTTATTCTTGTGCTTGCGATCGGTCATCGCCGCGCTGTTTATGAGAGGCGATAATGGCGAGTGACGGATTTTGATAAACAGGAGATGGAAAAGGAAGCATTGATCAAAGAAATGGTACGTAGAGGCGATAGGAATTTTGTTCAAAATCAAGGCGCAAAACGGAGCCTTGCTGGTGGCAAGGCGAGTATTTGTAACGAAGAGTTTGGACAAAATAACATCGCATATACGTGCCAGAGATTCGATCAGTGTTTCCAAAAGGCGCGGGTGCGTTTGGAGCAAGGGCTGGCGGCGCTCGCGCGGCGCGAAAACGCGCCGTCGGCGCGGCTGCTCGAACCGTCTTTTGCGGAAGCGCTGCTGGAGCTGATGCGGCTCGTGCTGGAGCGCAACGAGGCGGTGAATTTGACTTCGATCACGGAGCCGCTCGAGTTCGTCTGCGACCAGCTCTTGGACAGCCTTGCGTGTACGGGCCGGCCCGAGATGGAGTCGGCGAAGAAGGTCGTGGATATCGGCAGCGGCGCAGGTTTTCCGGGGTTGCCGCTCGCTCTGCTCTATCCGGATAAAATGTTTCTGTTGACGGACGCGTTGCGAAAGCGCACCGATTTCGTAAATGAAACGGCGGCGGCGCTTGGCCTTTCGGATGTCACAGCGATTCATATGCGTGCGGAGGAAGCAGGGCATGTGTCCGCTTATCGCGAGCAGTTTGATCTGGCTGTCTGCCGTGCGGTTGCGACGCTGCCGGTTGTTCTCGAATATACATTGCCGTTCGTGAAGGTTGGAGGGAATCTCTTTGCTTATAAGACGGTGCAGGCGAAGGGAGAGATCGAGGAAAGCCGCCTCGCGCTGGAACAGCTGGGGGCTTCGCCGGATATGGAAACATTTACCTATACCGATTTGCTTCCGGACAGCGGTTACGCGCTCTATATCACCGTAAAGAATAGGCCGACGCCGGATAAATACCCGCGTCGCGCCGGTATTCCTACAAAAGTCCCGCTGTAAAATTGTTTCACGTGAAACATTTGAATAATTCGGGCATTCAGACAGAAGCAGGCGCCCGTTTTATTTCCGCCGGCGGTCGCTGTATTTTCTAAATAATGTACTCGCTGACTTTGATGAAACTTCGTTAACTCGCTAGGCTCAGACAAACGAAGATTTCGTCAAAGCCATTGTTCGCACAATATGAAAATACTACGCTCCCGCCAAGTCAATAAAAGCGGGCGCCTGCTTTCGCCCAAATACAACCCGATGCGATAAATTGTTTCACGTGAAACAATTGCGCATCGGGGGAAGATAGCCTATACTATTTTAGAAGATAAATTATTGGCTATGCGCGGAGGTGTTATGGGAACTGCAATCGCTATTTTCAATCAAAAAGGAGGCGTCGGAAAGACGACGACCAATATCAATCTCGCGACGTGCCTGGCGCTCAAGGGAAAACGCGTGCTGATCCTGGATATCGATCCGCAGGGCAATACGACCAGCGGGCTTGGCATCAATAAAAAGATGCTGGAGTATACGCTCTATACGGTGCTGATCGATAGCGATACGGATCCGCACGACGCAATTATGTCCACCGGCATTCCGAACCTTTGGATCATTCCCGCAAGCGTGGAACTGGCCGGCGCGGAAATCGAACTGGTCGAGCTGGAGGGACGCGAGCGCAGGTTGAAGAACGCGCTCGACCGCGTGCGGGATGAATATGATTATGTCTTCATCGACTGTCCGCCGTCGCTTGGCCTTTTGACGATCAACTCCCTGACCGCTGTGAACAGTGTGCTAATTCCGATTCAATGTGAGTTTTACGCGCTCGAAGGCGTCAGCCAGCTCATCAGCACGATCGAGCTGGTGCGCAAGAATCTGAATCCCGGGCTTGAGATACAGGGCGTCATTCTCAGCATGTTTGACGGGCGTACAAACCTTTCGATTCAGGTTGTGGAGGAAGTCAAGAAATATTTTAAGGAAAAAGTCTATTCGACGGTGATTCCGCGCAATGTCAAACTGGCGGAAGCGCCGGGATTCGGGCTTCCGATCACGCATTATGACCCCCACTCCAAAGGAGCGGAGGCATATCAGGATTTTGCGGACGAATTTCTCGCCGAGGAAGCGCGCAGCGCGAAAAAGAAATAAAAGAAGGAAAGGGAGACGATGGCCGGAAAGAAGAAAGCGCTCGGGCGCGGACTCGAGGCGTTGTTCGGAGATATCGGAACTGCGGCGCCGGTGAATGAAGGGATCGGTACGGATGGCGACGGTTCGCGGAAGCGGAGCCAATCCAAAACGGAAAAAGAGGCCGGCCCTGTCGGAGACGTGTCCGGTGGAAAAGCGAACGGACAGATGGCGGCAAACGCAAAATCCGGAGCCGAAAACGCGGTGCTCTATATCGACATCGACGATATCCGCCCGAACGAAATGCAGCCCCGGCAGGCGTTCGAACCCGAGGCAATCGACGAGCTTGCGGCCTCGATTGAGTCATACGGTGTCATACAGCCGGTACTCCTGCGTAAAACAAAACTCGGATATGAGCTGATTGCCGGTGAGCGGCGCTGGCGCGCCGCGCGTAAAGCAGGTCTCCGAAAAATTCCGGCTATCCTGCGGGATGTGACGGAAGAGGAAAACGCGCTCATCGCCATTATCGAAAATATGCAGCGGGAAGACCTCAATCCGCTTGAAGAAGCTTCCGCTTTCCGCGCTGTGATCGAACAGTATGGCATGACGCAGGAAGCGCTTTCACGCGCTGTCGGGAAAAGCCGGCCGCATATCGCCAATACGCTGCGCATTCTGAAACTGCCGCCGGAGATACAGGACTATTTGCGCTCGGGCATGCTATCGCTCGGGCACGCGAACGCGCTTGGCGCGGTACGGGATCCGCAGGTACAGATACGCCTCGCCGGACGGGCGGCGGCGAACGCCCTGTCGGTCCGGGAAACGGAGAAGCTTTGCGGCATTGAGGCCGAAACATCCGGGGGCGCAAGGGCGAAAAGAAAAACACCGCGCAAGGATACGAAGAAAGCGGCGGAAATTCGCAGGGTGGAGGAAGAACTGACTTCACTGCTCGGCACAAAAGTTGTAATCAGCGGAGACCGCGAGAGCGGCAGCGTGGAGCTGCGTTATTACGGGCCGGATGACCTTGATGGGATTGTAGAATTTCTGCGCGGCGCGGGAGAAAGACGCGGATGAGCAGAGGCATTCGGCCGAAAAAGAAATTATTGGGATTTCCTCCAATATATTCAAGGCGCCCGGATGTTTCCGAGCAGCGGCAGATAAGGCTGCAGCTGGCGCAGGAAATCGAAAGAATGCGCCGGGAGGCCGGGATCGCGCACAGATTGCAGCTTGCGGTTTTGCCGTCGGATGATATCTACTGGGACACGCTTTCGGTGGGCAGCGTGATGATACCGGCCGAGGAGCTTATCGGGGATTTTTTCGATGTGCTTCGTATCGGAAGAGCGTGCTTTCTTTTCTATGTCGCGGATGTTTCGGGGCACGGCATTCAGACGTCTCTGCTCACGATTTACTTGCAGGAGCGGATGCGCGCTCACGCGGCGCATTTTACACCTTGGCCGAGTTCGGTTTTGCAGAAACTCGCGCATGATTTCTGCGAACTGCAGCTTGATTCTTCTCTTTATGTGACGATGGCGCTTTGCCTGTACGATTCCGAAGAACAGACGCTGACGATTTCCAACGCGGGGCACAATTGCCCGCCGCTGATCGTGCGGGGAGACGGCCAAACGGAGACGATACCGATCCGCGGGCTTCCCATCAGCATCCTCTCGGATGAAGCGGATTATGAAGATCAAATTATTCCAATAAGCAAGAACGACCGGATCATTCTTTATACGGATGGGGTTGTAGACGAGGCGGATAAGGCTTCCGGACAGGCGTTCGGGCATGAAGACGTATGCAGGGAAGCAAAGCGGACGCGCCGGGAAGGCGCGGCCGAGGCTGTGCAACATATTATCGGAGAAGCTCGTAAATACGATACGCTTATGGCAAAAGACGACCAGATGATTATGGCGGTGGACATCCTCCGGTGAAGATGGTCAATATTTATACGGACGGCGCGTGTTCGGGCAATCAGTTTGATACAAACATAGGCGGATGGGGCGCAATTCTTGAGTACGGCGACGCCGTGAAGGAGCTCAGCGGCGGCGAGCGTGACACGACGAACAACCGCATGGAACTCAGCGCGCTGATTGCGGGGCTCGGCGCCCTCACGACGAAGGGGTTTGCGGTGTGCGTCTTCAGCGACAGCAGTTATTTGGTGAACTGTCTCCGGAACAGATGGTACGAGCGCTGGCAGGAAAACGGATGGCGGACGCAGGCGAAGAAGCCTGTCGAAAACCGCGACCTCTGGGAACGGCTGATTGCCTATCTGCCGGACTATGATTTCCGGTTTTATTTGGTAAAAGGGCATATTTCAGAAAAGAGCGGCGAGAATGCATTGCGCGAGCGTTACGAACATTTCAAGGAGAATAACGGGGATGGATTTTCCTACGAGGATTTTTTGCATATCATGATGCGCAATAACCGTGCCGATTTGCTTGCGAATCTGGGGGTAGACGAGGCGCGGGGGCAAGAGGGTGAGAATCCGGAATGAGCCTGGCGATCTGTTCGTTTTCCAGCGGAAGCAGCGGGAACAGTTATCTGATAAAGAACGGGACGGACGCGATTCTCATTGACGCGGGGATCAGCGCGACGCGCATCCTGCATGAACTCACGCGGACCGGTACAGCGCGGGAAAACGTCCGGGCGCTCTTTCTTACACACGAACACTGGGACCATACGACCGGCGCGCGCGTGCTCTTAAAAAAACTGCCGCAAGCACAGGTTTACGCGTCGGAGGGCACGATGGCCGAACTATGCGGAAGGGGGGCGGAAATTCCTCTCTCGTTCGCCGCGGACGTGGCGCCGTCGCGCCGGAAGGTCATTGCGCCGGAGCGGTCGGTTCGTGTGGGGAATTTGACAGTGCGGGCGTTTCACACGTTGCACGACGCCGCGGAGCCGCTGGGGTTTTCGGTGGAAAGCGAAGGGAAAAGCATTGCGATCGTGACGGACACA
>WRFF01000101.1 GCA_009778945.1 Clostridiales bacterium
ATACAGTCGATCGTCCCGTCGCAGAGCCCCTCGATCACGGCCTGCCGGTCGCGTTCCGTCCGGAGCGGCGGGTTCATCTTCGCATTCGCGCCCAGAGACTCCACGGCTTCTTCCGTTAAAGTAAAATAGTGCGGAGCTGTTTCGCCGGTCACGGGGATCCCGTCCCGCTTCGCCGCGCGCAGCAACGCTACGCTGCCGGCCGTGCTGATATGCTGGATATGGAAGCGCGCCCCGGTGCGCTGCGCAAGCGCGATATCGCGCGCCGTGAAATTCTCCTCCGCTTCGCAGGAAATGCCTGTGAGCCCAAGGCGCCGCGCCACAGCGCCCGCGTTCATGCTCCAACCCATCGGCGTGGCCGACGGGTCCTGCGCATGGTCCAGGATCACGAGCCCGAGCCGCTTTGCCTCCGCGCAGACACGCGCCATGAGCGCCTCGTCCGCGAGCGACTGCCCGTCCTCCGAGATGCCGCATACCCCGTGCCCCGTCAATTCCCGGCACAGGGTCGGCGCCTGGTCCAGCGCCTCAAAATCGCAGAGTTCCTTTCCCCGCTGGCCCGCCGTCATGGCGCACGCCGCGAAGATACGCACGCCGGCCGCCCCGCCTTCTGTGCGGCCGCGCGCGTCAACCGCAAGCAGCGTCTCCGCGGAATCGATCGCGGGCTGCGTATTGGGCATCATGCAGACGCAGGCATAACCGCCCGCCCGCGCGGCGGCCGCCCCGCTGCCGATATCCTCCTTTTCAAGCCCGGTGACAGGTTCCACGAAATCAGTGTTCGGGAATCTATATGATGCATGACGCCTTCCATCAATTTGCTTCGCAAATTGGGATAGGGGTTCGCCCGGTTCGCGGAAATGTACATGCAGATCGACAAACCCCGGGACCTTCACGAGACCCGGCTTCACTTTACGCGTACGCTTTCATCGCAGTATTCGCAGCGATATTCCTTTGTCTCCGGATCGACAAGGACAAAGACCTGCGGAATCGACGGTTCGACCGATGTGACACACCTGGGGTTCTTGCAGCGGATCACATCGACCACACGTTCCGGCAGGCTCAGATTGATCTTGCGCGCGAGCTCCCCGCCTTCGATATAGTTCACCGTCGCGCCGCAGTCGAGCAGGCCGAGCGCCGTCAAATCCACGTCCGACAAATTTTCGATTTTTATGATGTCCTTGCGCCCGTTGCGTTTGCTCTGCGCGTTCATGATGAGCGCCACCGTATCCGTCCGCGTGTCGATGCCGAGATGCCGCAGCAATTCGAGCCCGAAGCCCGCGCGGATATGATCGATGACGATGCCGTTTTGTATCGAATTGACCTCCATGTTTATTCCACCTCCAAACCGAGAAGCGCAAGGATCAGCGCCATGCGCACGTACATTCCGTTCTTTGCCTGTGTGAAATAGACGGCCCGCGGGTCTTTGTCCACATCCGTATCGATCTCGTTCACGCGCGGCAGCGGATGCATGACGATCATGGATTCCGGCGCGAGCCGCATGCGTTCCGTATCCAGGATATACAGGTCCTTCAAGCGGATATAATCCTCTTCGTTGAAGAACCGTTCCTTTTGTACGCGCGTCATATACAGGACGTCGAGTTTGGCGATCCCTGCGCGCATATCCTGTGTCTCCGTATAGGGGCAGCCGCCGCGCTTGATATCCCGAATCACATAAGAGGGTACGCGCAGCTCTTCGGGAGAGATGAGCACAAATTCCGTCCCCGCATACGCGCTCATCGCGCGGATCAGGCTGTGTACCGTACGCCCGAATTTCAAATCCCCGCAAACCCCGATCCGGAGGCCTTCGAGCCCGCCTTTTTCGCGGCGGATCGTGAGCAGATCGGTCAGCGTTTGCGTCGGATGATGATGGCCGCCGTCGCCCGCGTTGACCACGGGGACGCCCGACGCCTTCGCCGCCACGCGGCAGCTTCCTTCCTTCGGGTGCCGGATCACCGTGATATCCGAATACCCCCCCACCGTGCGCACCGTATCGGCGATGCTTTCGCCTTTCGCCGCCGAACTGCTCTGCGCTTCAGAGAAGCCGATTGTCTGTCCGCCGAGCTTCAGCATGGCTGTCTCAAAACTCAGGCGCGTCCGCGTACTCGGCTCAAAAAAAAGCGCCGCGAGGATTTTCCCCTTCGCGCGCGCTTCGTATGCCGCCGGATCCTTTATGATGCGGTCCGCCAAATCAAACAGCGCCCCGCATTCATCAGGCGAGAAATCGCCTGGTTCCAACAAATTCCGGCCTTTCAACCTTTGTAATAACGCTGCGTCACCCATGCTTATTTCTCCTTTGCCACATCAAACATACCCATTTCCCGGGAATAGCCCTTACCGTCCATGACATCATATTCTATCATGCGGTAATCGCGAAGCGCTTCCGTATCCGGCGGCGTCGTCACGCTCCAATAAGCCGCGGTCAGGATCGGCGTCGTCGTCTTCAGGTCGTCGGTCAAATAATCCCACGGCGTCTTCTTTGCGTTCAGATAATCCAGCGCAATGGTGGAGATATAGTTCGGCGAAACGGCGCCGATATCCTTTTCCGTCTTATCGTAATTGGAATAGATAAAGAACGGCGTTTCATAACCGAGATCCTTGTTCACCTCAAACAGATTGTCGTACACGCCCGGCAGATGGTCGCCCCAAAAGACCACAACGGTTTTTTTGTCCCGCGAATCCACCCATTTCAGGAAATCGCCGAGTTCCTGGTCCGAGTTGTGGATCAGCGACATATAATCCGCGATCCTCATGCGCGCGTCGAAATCCGTATTGTCCGCCGTCGAGAGAGAGGCGTGCGTGGAATATTGCGAGCCGTACTGCGGATGGTTTTCCATCGTGATCAGCGTGACGAATTTGTTCGTCGGCGCATTTTTGGAGTCTATCGGGTACTTCCCGTCGAGATACCCTTCGGTCTCCGCGTACGCCGACGCGTCCGAGACATAGTAGCTGTTGTTTGCGTGCGCGAGGTTATGAAAATCTTCGACGCCGTGGAAGGCGTCAAAGCCCATGATCGGGTATACGGTGCTGCGCCGGTACATCGTCGCGCCGTACGCGTGGAGCCCTACGGTCTGGTAACCGTCCGTCTGCCCGAATACGTTTGCCACCGACGGAAAGCTGCCCATCTGCGGCAGCATGCTCTGGAACGGATAGGCCCACCCGAGGTAATAGGTCGAGAAGCCTGTCAGCGCCTCGAATTCGATGTTCGCGGTGCCGCCGCCGTAACGCGGGGAATAACAATAACCGTGCGTCGACTCGGTTTCGACTTTGTGCAGATTGGGGACAAGTTCCTGAATATTGCCGGTATACGGATAGATATCCTTGAACCGGTCCGGATCGCAAAAACTCTCATTTTGAATAAAGATCACATCAACCCCTTCGTCCGCCGGGTCGGTGCGCGACGCGTTTTCCTCGTCCGCGCGCGCGCGGTATTTGTCCGCGATTGCTTGCACCGCCTCCTTGGAATAGCCTTGCGGCTCGTCCATACCCGCGTATCTGAGGTTGCTGATGAAGGCCGCGACATAGCCGTTGCGATCGAAATTCGAAGACTGGTTCCATGCGATATATTGATAGTCGATCGCAGGGATATCCCCTCCGTAAGGATTTGTGATCGGCAGCGCGAGCAGGATCAAAAATCCGGCGCCGATCACGACGGGCGCCAGCCGCGGAGCAAGATTTATTAGCCACCATCTGCGGGAAAACCGCTCGGGAACCGGCTGGACTTCCGTTTCCGTTTCCGTCTTTTCGTCTTCCCCTGCGCCTTCCGAAACGCCGTCGTCATGCGGCGCCGCGGCGAACGCTTTCCTGCGCTTTCGGCGCGCGATAAGGAGCGCGACGACGAAGCCCGGCGCGCAAAATACGGCCATAAGCAGAATGACATACGGAAGTCCGCTCGCGTCATACATGCCGTTCAGTTGGTTCGCGTGGAAAAACCAGATAAGATCATCCGGATAGACATGCTCCATGCGGACCGAATACTTGATTGTATCCGCGTAACCGAGCAGCGTGAGGATCGCAAAGACAATACCGGTCCCCCAAAAGGCGTTGCCGCAGATGCCGGAAATCAGGAGCGTAATGAAGAACATCACGACCGAACTGTACGCCAGCAACAACGGATACGGCGCCAGAGCATGCGCCGCCCCGATCTGCGCCTGCAGGAACAGGACCTGAAGAGGCGCCGCCGCGATCAGACAGGCAAGCGACGCGATCAGCCATGCCTTATGTCTGCGCCAGTACCCGCCCAAAGGCCGCGTTATTAAATTTCTCAGTCTTTCTCTCATTAAGCGTTCAAGTTATTGTAATCTATTGGAGGCAAAATGTCATTAAAAAAAACCGGTTTTCCGCCCCAAAATCATTTAAAAACTGTTACAATGATAGTCGGTTATGCTGAATTCATTCCGAAATAATCAAAAAGGCATCCTGCTTATGATCTGCTCGGCAGTCATTGTATCGTTCGGCCAGATGTACTGGAAGGTCTTTCGTATGGAAGACGCGCACGGCATCGTCCCGTCCGGCGTCGGCGCGCTTGTACTCGGTTTTGCGCTCTATGCGGTCGGCGCGCTGCTCATGATCTATGCATACCGCTTTGGGAAGCTTTCCGTACTGCAGCCTATACTTGCGCTCTCTTACGTGCTTGCGATCTTCATCGCGGTCTTCCTGCTCGGCGAACATATGACGCCGCTGCGCGTATCGGGCGTCATTGTCATCGTCATCGGCGTACTGCTGATCGGCGGCGGCGACGCGGAAACGGATGAGAAAGGCCCGGCCTCCGGCCCGAAATCGCGGGCAACCGGGAAAGGCGGCGAAGGATGAATCCGGTTCTGCTCTATACGCTGATCATCGCAGGCACCTTTGTCGGCGCGCTTGCCTCCTATTTTTTCAAAAACGCCACAACAAATCTGAATTCCGTCTTCGACTTGATCAAATCCAAAAGCATCTGGATCGGCGGTATCCTTTACCTGATCGCTGCGGCCAACAATGTCTTTGTGCTCCGGTATATGGATTATTCGGTGATCCTGCCGCTCGCATCCATCACCTACATCTTTACGATGATCCTGGCAAACCGCCTGCTCGGCGAACGTATTACACGGCGCAAAATCGGAGGCCTTGTCTGCGTCGTCGCAGGCGCCATGCTGCTTGCGCACGGATAAAAAGCGCCGATCCGCTTCTGTTTTTTCCGCTATACAGTCACAAAAGGTTTGTTCACATAGGCCGCGGCACCGTTATAGGTGATTTTATACCAGTCCCCGCTCGTGCCCGTGATGGTCACTTTCACGCCGGGTTTCAATGTGCCGAGGATCTTCGTATTTGTCCCCGCGCCCGCGCGCACATTCAGCACCTGCCACGAAGCGACGTTCACCGTGCCGGTCTGCGTCGCCGAAGCGGCTGTTCCGCTCTGTGAAGCGCCGCCCCCGGATGTCGCCGGGGTGACCCCTGTGATATACGGTTTGTTCACATAGGCCGCGGCGCCGTTATAGGTGATTTTATACCAGTCCCCGCTTGTGCCCGTAATGGTCACTTTCACGCCGGGTTTCAATGTGCCGAGGATCGCCGTGTTTGTCCCCGCGCCCGCGCGCACATTCAGCACCTGCCATGAAGCCACGTTCACCGTGCCGGTCTGCGTCGCCGCGGCGGCGGCGGAGCTGTCTCCGGAAGAAACAACCGCCGTCGCGGGCGCCGTGGCGGAAGCTATAGGCGCTGTCGCTGCGGTGACTGCCGTGATATACGGTTTGTTCACATAAGCCGCGGCGCCGTTATACGTGATCTTGTACCAATCCCCGCTCGTACCTGTGATGGTCACTTTCGCGCCGTTGTTCAGCGTGCCGAGGATCGCCGTGTTCGTCCCCGCGCCCGCGCGTACGTTCAACACCTGTCCCGCGGCTACCTTTACCGTGCCGGTTTGTGTTGCCGTCGCGGCGGGAGGCGTGGTTGCCGTTGCAGCGGGAGGCGTAGCTGTAGCAGCCGTACTGCTGCCTGTGAGCGTCACAAGTTTCGTCGACGAGCCGAGATTATAGTAGAATGTCAAAATATCCTTATAGGTTTTCCCGCTGTTTGCCATCTGATATGCGCCGATCTGGCTCAGCCCCGAAGCGTGGCCGCAGCGCACCGCGGCAAGCAGCCACGA
>WRFF01000102.1 GCA_009778945.1 Clostridiales bacterium
AGGCAGCGCGACCTTTACCGCCGCCGGAAAAACAATCGACCCCGTTTGGGGATTTTGGCCGAAAACCGCAAGCAAAAATCGCGCGGAGCAGATGACGCTTTTGTACCTCGTCCCAAAAGGCTCTTCGCTCGGCGATTATAAGCTGACGGTGGACGGCGCGAAGCTGGGCGACGATACCTATCATTATGAATTTACCGATTTTACCGAAAGCCAATAGTTTTTATGGCGGATGCGGTATTTCAGAACCAGGCTCAAAGACGCGGGAACCGTCCCCGCGTCTTTTTGTCAAGATTTCCTTGTGACAGCGCTATGACAACGATTGAACTCCGTTTATTAAACGAATACAATGAACAGTAGAAAGGAGAGTTGTGCTTTGAGAACAGGAACGCGCATTACAGTCGGAATCACAGGCCACCGGGAACTGCCGGAAGAGAATATACCGGCAATTGCGCAAGGGGTAAGAGACTGTTTTGCCGGATTGCAAAACACGCGCGGCGATTCGGCGATAACGGTTCTGTCGTCGCTGGCCGAAGGCGCGGATATATTGTGCGCAAAGATGGCGGTCGATATGGGGCTGCGGTTGGCCGTCCCTTTGCCCATGAGCAAAACCGAATACCGCAGGGACTTTTCGGAGAGCGCGTCCCGGGAGTTTGATTTCTTGTTGTCTGTAGCCGATGAAGTCTTTACGGTTTTGCCGGAGGAAGCGGAGCCCGGCCATCCGTCAAGAGGGTTCTATTACCGTCAGGCCGGTATTTATATCGCAAAAAACTGCGACGTCCTGCTGGCCGTTTGGGACGGCGAGGAAGAGGATAACCCGGAGGGCGCGGGGACGTGGGAAACGATGAAGCTGGCGCGGGAGTTCGGGAAACCGATACAAATAATTGACTCTTATTGCGCCGGAAGTTAAATGGATGCGACGGGTGTCTCATAACGCATTCGGGGAAGGGAGATAATCTATGGCACACGATGTTTTTATCAGCTATTCCCACCGGGATAAAGCGGTGGCTGACGCGATGTGCTTCGCGCTGGAGGAAAGCGGTATACGCTGTTGGTACGCTCCGCGGGATATCGCGCCGGGCAAAACCTGGGCGGACGCCATTGTGGAAGCGATCGCTGAAAGCAGGGTTCTTGTTCTGATTTTCACCGATTTTTCCAACAAATCCGATCAGGTTGTGCGCGAGATCGACCAGGCCGTTCAAAACGGCGTTTCGATCGTTCCGTTCAAGCTGACGGAGGCCGCGCCCCACGGCGGATTGTCCTACTATCTCTCCACGGTACACTGGCTGGATTCGCTGTCGGCGCCGCTGGAAACCAGCTTGGCCAATTTGGTGGGCATGACCGCCGCCCTTCTGGAAACCGGCGACGACGGTCAGACAGAGCAGCGGCTGCGCGCCAAATACAAAGGCAAACTGGTATACCGTGAGCAGCAGCGGCTGTTGGGGTTCCGTTCGGGCAAATGGTATTTCAAATTGCTGACCGGCGTTTACTTTGCGCTCCTGGTCGCTGTTGCCACTCTGACGCTGATGTACTTCGCGATTTCGGAAAGCGATTGGAGGATACTGGCTGTGGGCGGGCTGCTGCTTGCCTGCCTGGCCGCCCCTTATGTGGTAGTATCTGTTTTTCCCGCCAGAAGCCGCGTATGGCAACGGCTCGTCGTTATAGCGGCTATAGAAGCCGCGTTGATTATCGGCTTGGTTCAAATTGAATCGAATGTCTTCCCTGCGAACCCGGTCAATGGCGCAGGCTCGCAGACAGCTCAACAGGTCATGGACGCCGTCGATTTTAACTACGGCAACACCGCCGCAAACCTGCTTGCCGGCGGCTACGCGGTCAAAAGCGGACAAGATCTTTATTTTATCGATAAAAGCAGGTATAACGCGGTGACCCGGTTGGATCTGGATACATTGAAACTTGATAATCCAGACACTTCGCAACGCTGCCAGGCGCTGAACGCTGTCGGGAATATCGTTTACTACTGCAGTGATACAACCGTAGGGGGAAACGTATGCTATTTATTCACGCTGCGCGGGCAAGAATCCGGAGATATGGGGCTGTCGGAGGAAAGGCTTTCCCGCTTTATGATTGTGAATAATGTAATAACTTTTATCGACGACAGCGACGGCAATATCTACTGCATGGACATAGATACTTCCGGCAAGACCCTGATCACGAATCCGGGCGGCAAAGCCGACAAACTGAGCGTCAACAAGAATTATGTCTATTACCTGCTCACCGACAAGAACGAGCTGTGCCGGGTAGGCTTTGACGGATCGGATAATACGGTGATCGCAAGTGACGTCATTGACTATTCAATGGATGGCGATTCGCTGTATCTGCGAATGAAAGATACTGCGCAGGTTGTTAAAACTGACCTGACAGGTCAAAACGAAAGCTCCGTTATATCTAACGTTTCCGGCGATTTTATCGCGGCGGACGGTAAGCTTTTTTACAAAAACGCGGATGACAACAATTACCTGTACAGCGCTGATACCAACAGCGATACGCAAAAACTTCTCTATAAAGCCACCTATGACCACATCGCCGCAATAGACGGCTATCTGTATTGTTTTTCTGAAACGGGAGCTATTTTCAGGATTAAAACCGATGGCGCCGATTATACGAGTATTATAGGGTAAATAGCAGGAAACAGGTTGTGGATGTGATCACGCAAAGGCTTCCGAAAGCCGGGGAGGGCAGCATGGAAAAATACGCGGCATTTATCAGTTATCGGCATATGCCGGTAGACAGCGCGGCGGCCAGGGCCATACACACTGCGCTTGAGACGTACAGGCTCCCCGCGTCCATCCAAAAGAAAACCGGTCTGAAAAAGGTGGGGCGCTGTTTTCGCGACCGGGATGAGCTGCCGACCAGCAGCGATCTGGCGCAGGATATTGTGGAGGCGCTTGAAAATTCGGATTGGCTGATCGTCGTCTGTGCGCCCGACACGCCGAAATCCAAATGGTGCCTGGCCGAGATCGAGACTTTCATTCGCCTGCATGGGCGCTCGCGGGTGCTTGCGGTGTTGGCCGCGGGGGAACCGGAAGAAAGCTTCCCGGAAATTCTCCGTTTCGAAGAGCTTGAAGATGGTTCCCGCGTGGAACACGAGCCGCTGGCGGCCGATGTACGCGCCGGCAATACGTTTACGATGCGGCGAAAGCTGAGGATCGAAAAGTTTCGGCTGCTTGCGCCCATGCTTGGCGTCGGCTTCGACGATCTGCGGCGACGGGCGCGGGAACGCGCGCTGAAAATCGCCGTGGCGGCCAGCCTTTCCGCCGCAGCGTTCTTTATCGTTTTCGGCGGGTATGTGCTGCACCAAAACGGAATCATCGCGCAGCAAAACAGCGATCTGTTGGCGGGGCAATCCAGGATTTACGCCAACTTCGCGCAGGACCAGATGTCGGCCGGCAACCGCGCCGGCGCTGGCGTTCTGGCGCTGCAAGGGCTGGTAAACGGCACTCCTGCCACACAGGAGGCCCGGGACGCGATCTACACAGTGGCCTGTCAACAGTCCGACACCGATTCTTCAAACGGTATGCCCTATGAATCCCCTTTGATGCGCGTGCCCGGCACGGACGTCGTGCCGTCGCCCGACGGGCTGACCTTCGCCACTGTCGCCGATAACGCGACGCGGCTGTATGACGCAAAGACCTTTCGCCTGCTTTATGAAAATCCCGGCGCGCAGACGCACGCGCCGGCGTTCGATCATAACGGTGTGACGGGGGCGGACGTCAGCGCTCCGGTATACAATAAAGACGGGAGCCGTGTGTTTTTTTCCAACGGCAATCCTGTGCTGCTCGACGCGCATACGGGCAAGGTGATACGGCAGGGCGCTTTCACGAACGCCGCAGAGCTTGAAGATTATGGCTTAAGCCGGTATGACTGCGTGAACCCGAATAGCGAGGAGCGCTATGTGATAGACCTGGATACCGGGGAAAAATTGTTTGACGCGCCAACGCCGCAAGGCACCTCAAAGACCCTGTTCTCGCCGGACGACAAGTATTTTATCGTCGCCACTTACAGCGGGCTGTGGGTATACGATATGGCGCAGAAATCTTTGGCGGCCGAACTGCCCTGCGACGGGCTGTACGTCACGCAAGGCTACACTTTCTTCACGCCGGATTCACGTTTTCTGGTGTTGACGCGCGAGAGCGACTCGCAGGTCACGGTAGGGAAATCGGCGCAGGGCTTCAGGACCTACTCGATACAGCTCATCGGAATCCCTTCATGCCGTGTAGCGTATGAATGCACGGTCACAACGAGCAGCAATCCCGATCTTCCTTCTCCGCTGCCCAATTACTATAATAATTTTTACAGCGATTACCCCACGGATCTTTGCTCCGGGGACGGATCAAAGATCGCCCTTCCGGAGGATGATAATTCGTTTGGCGTATTCGATCTGAATAAGGAAGAAATGTTATTTACAAAAAATTGGACCGCAAATTTTATTTCCTTCTCTCCGGACGGCAATAAAATACTGGCAATTGACAGTTACAGCGGCGCCGTATTGGACGCGAACACAGGGGAGACAATCGCTTCCGCAGGTAAGGGCTACGGACGGGGCTATATCCTGCCGGGTGGGAAAAATGTGGTGCTGACCGGCGGCGGTTATTGTACGCTGGCGGAATTTGCACAGGGAGATACGTTTTCGCAGGATATGTTTTTCCGCGACGGCAGCGGCCGGTACATCCGTCCTGCGACCGACGATACAGGCGCGTTTGTCTGCGACGGACAAAACAAAGCTGCGCCGGTGGAACTGGAAGACAGCGCGGGCTGTGACAAGGCGTATTTATTCTGGGGCGACGGGGACATTGTTGTCGGCCTCGCTCCGGGGCCGGTCGCCTGGAACGCGGCGACAGGGAAACGTCTGATGGAATACAAAGCGCCGGATGATGCAAGTATATCTTTTGCGTATTGCATCGGCGACAGCACGGAGAGGGATATCCTGAACGGTTCGCCCTTGGCTCTGTCCCAGGACGGCAAATATTTGGCCGCCGTGTATCAGGACCCCGGTGAAAGGGCAACCGGCGGATTTCTGGTATTCGATGTGAAAACAGGGAAATTGCTTGCCGAAAAACACCTTGGATCGCTGACCGATAATGCCTTGTTCTTCGACCGGGACATCACGAAAGCGCTTTATGTCTACAACAATAAAGTGAGCATTATTGACATCTTTAATCCCGAAAAGGACATCACCTTCGACGACTATCCCGCGGGGCAGTTGGCGCTCGGCGTTTATTCGGGGCAGCGGACAGCCATCAGCGGCGACGGCAAATTTGTGGCCGTTTCGGATACAAAGAAGGCGACACTCGAACTCATCAACACGGATACCGGCAAGCGTTTCTGCGAAATTCCGCTGGACGGCCCTGCGACGACCGCGCCTGTTTTCTCGCACGACGGCAAGTATGTGACTATCGGCGCCGGAAAATACCTGATTTCGGCGGATACGGCAGCCGGGAAGGAACTGTTTTCGGTTTATGCTGAAGCCGGGTTTGATACGGACTACAGTTATTCCGAAGACGACGCCTATCTGCTTGGCGCGGACATCCGCGACGCGGCGACCGGCGTGAGCCTCTGTCCCATAGCGCTACGCGCGCAGCCTGTATGGGAGATCACAAAAACGGCGGGCACGGTGATTCCCGTCGGCCAGTCGTACGCGGTTTATCTGCCCACGGCCAGCGAAGCGATCGCGGATACGCGTGCGCAAATCCGCTCCTATACCTTTACCCATGATGAAAAACTGCGTTTTTCACTGGGTTAAAGCGAAAGACATTAAATGCGTAGCGGTATCCGCCGTTCTTTGGCAGGGAAGGCAGGATCGGGCGGAAATACCTGCTGATTACAGTTAAAAGCATTATTTTGCATCGAAATTTTACGAATCGCTACTACCACGCTACAAATGGTAAAAAATAACTTTTGACAAGGCATTGCGGGCGTTGATATAATAAGTGCCTGCGCGAATGGTCCTCTGACGGTCGCATGAGGCGAAATCCGGTGAAGAAACCGGCGGTCAAGAACATTCGGAACGGGTCTTTTGCGGCGGCGCGGGAGACAGCGGAGGAAAAAATTATGGACATTTTGAGAGACATCACAGAAG
>WRFF01000103.1 GCA_009778945.1 Clostridiales bacterium
GATGGCCGCCAGCGCAAATAATAAAAATCTCTTTTTCATCTTAACCTCCATCTCTTTCAATCCCACTTATACGAAATTAAAAGTCCTCCTATATATGAACCTGGCTTTAGGATAGCATGGATTATCACCTGTCGCAAGAAAAAAATTAGCACTCTCGCTTGCAGAGTGCTAATTTTTTCGGTATAATAAAAACATCGCCGAAATCCCTGCGCGTTTTCACAGCGCGGCGATTTCGCGAAATTATGAAAAGTACAGTAGATTTCACGAAATCCCTGCATAAGGAGTATAACAGCTATGAATTTTGAAAAATTTACACAGAATGCGCAGAGCGCGATTGCGGAAAGCCAGCAGCTTGCGATCCAGATGGGGCATCAGCAGCTCGACGGGGAGCATATCCATTTGGCGCTGCTTTTGCAGGAAGGCGGACTTATCCCCCGGGTACTCGATTTGATGGGAATGGACAACACGGGGCTTGTACACGGCGTAGAGGCGGCGCTTGATAAACTTCCGAAGATTTCCGGCGGCGGAGACCAGCTCTATCCGACACGGCGCGTGGGCAAACTGCTCGGGGACGCCGAAAAGATTGCGAAAACTTTCGGGGATGATTTCATCAGCGTAGAGCACCTGTATCTTGCGCTTCTGGACGAACACGGAACGCCGTCGGCGGAGATCTTCCGCAAGGCCGGGATCACGCGCGAGAAATTTCTGAAGGAACTCGAGGCGGTGCGCGGAAGCCAGCGCATCACGACGCAAAATCCCGAAGACGGTTATGAGGCGCTGACAAAATACGGCCGCGACCTCGTACTGCTTGCGCGTGAAGGCAAACTCGACCCTGTGATCGGGCGCGACGAGGAGATCCGGCATACGATCCAGATCCTGTCGCGCCGCACGAAAAACAATCCGGTGCTGATCGGCGAGCCTGGCGTCGGCAAAACGGCGGTCGTCGAGGGGCTCGCGCAGCGTATCCTCGCGGGCGATGTGCCCGAAGGGCTGAAAGACAAGACGATTTTCGCGCTCGATATGGGTGCGCTCATCGCGGGTGCAAAATTTCGCGGCGAATTTGAGGAACGGCTGAAGGCTGTGCTCTCCGAGATCGAAAAATCGGACGGGCGGATCCTGATCTTTATCGATGAAATCCACAACATCGTCGGCGCGGGCGCGGCGGAAGGCGCAATGGACGCGGGCAACCTGCTGAAGCCGAAATTGGCGCGCGGAGAGCTGCACTGCATCGGCGCGACGACGCTCGACGAATACCGCAAACATATCGAAAAAGACGCGGCGCTGGAACGTCGTTTCCAAAAGATACTCGTTGATCAGCCGACGGTGGAGGATACCATCTCGATCCTGCGCGGATTGAAGGAGCGCTTTGAGATTCATCACGGCGTACGCATCACGGACGCCGCGCTGATTGCGTGCGCGGTCCTCAGCGACCGCTATATTGCGGACAGGTTCCTGCCGGACAAGGCGATCGACCTTATGGACGAGGCTGCGTCGAAGATCCGCACGGAGATCGACAGCAAACCCGCGGAACTCGATCAGATCGGGCGCGAGATCATGCGGCTCGAGATCGAAAGGCAGGCGCTGCTGAAGGAGGAGGACGCGGACAGCCGCACGCGGGCCGACGGTATCGAACAGGAGCTTGCCAACCTGAAAGAGCAGAACGACGCGATGACGGCGCAGTGGGAAGGCGAGAAGCGCGCGATCGACGCGCTCAAGGAAACCAAGCAGCAAATCGAGGATGTGAAGCTGCAGATCGAAGAAGCCGAGCGCGCTTATGATCTGGAGAAGCTTGCGGAGTTGAAATACGGCGTGCTTCCCGGACTCGAAAAGCGGCTTGACGATGCAAAGGAGGAAGCGGACGCGGCGGAGGAAAAGCGGTTGCTTAAAGAAGAGGTCACGGAAGAGGAGATCGCGGAAGTCGTCGCAGCCTGGACGGGCATCCCGGTCAGCCGGCTTGTCGAATCCGAGAAGGAAAAATTATTGCGGCTGCCCGAGATCCTGCACCGGCGCGTGATCGGACAGGACGACGCGGTGGACGCTGTATCGGAGGCGGTACTGCGCGCGCGCGCAGGCCTGAAGGACGAACGGCGGCCGATCGGCTCGTTCATCTTCCTCGGCCCGACGGGCGTCGGCAAGACGGAGCTCGCCAAGGCGCTTTCGGAGGCGCTTTTCGACAGCGAGAAAAACATGATCCGCATCGATATGAGCGAATATATGGAGAAGCATTCCGTGTCGCGTCTCGTCGGGGCGCCTCCGGGGTATGTCGGTTATGAGGAGGGCGGGCAGCTCACGGAGGCAGTGCGGCGCCGGCCGTACAGCGTCATCCTCTTCGATGAGATCGAAAAGGCGCATCCGGATGTGTTCAACATCCTGCTGCAGCTTTTGGACGACGGGCGGCTCACGGACAATCAGGGACGGACGGTCGATTTCAAGAATACGATCATCATCATGACGAGCAATATCGGAAGCCCCTACCTGATCGAATCGATCCGCACGGACGGGACGATCCCCGAGGCGGCGCGCGAGCACGTGCTCGACGAGATGAAATCGCATTTCCGGCCTGAATTCCTGAACCGCATCGACGATACGATCGTCTTTTCGCCGCTGACGGAGGACGATATCATCAAGATCGTGGACATTGCGCTGTGGGATATCCAGGCGCGTCTGAAGGAACGCGATATCACGGTGAATTTCACCGAGGGTACGAAGCGTTTTATCGCGAAGGAGACATACTCGCCGCAGTACGGCGCGCGCCCGATCGCCCGTTACGTCCGAAAGAATATCGAGACCGATATCGCAGCGAAGATCATTCGCGGAGAGGTCAAGGACGGCGACACATTTACGGTAGACATCACCTCTTAAAACAAGTAGAATGAAATTATGGTTCCGTCAAAAGGCGTAATGCCCGAATTGGCGGAATCATAAAACAGTTACTACACCCAATGATATAAGGAGGAAACCGCCATGGCGCTTGTGAGTTTGATCGTAGGGCACAAAGGGACCGGCAAAACAAAGATGATGATTGATTTGGCGAACGACAGGGCCGCGAAAAGCAACGGGCACGTCGTCTTTGTCAACAAAAACCATCGGCTCATGTACGATCTGATTCACGAGATTCGCGTGGTCTGTATGGAGGATTACGAGGAGATCACCAACAGCGACGAGTATATCGGTTTTCTTTACGGGATCATCAGTAGCGACCACGACATCGACGCAATTTTTATCGACAGCATCCTGAAGCACGCGAACGTCAACAAGGAGGATATCCCCGAGTTTCTGGCGCGCCTCAAAGTGATCAGCGAGCAGCATGGGATCGACTTTGTCGTGAGCCTTTCCGCGGATCTTGACGAACTCTCCGACGAGATCACGCATTTCCACGTGCTTCAGCCGGAAGGCTGCTGAGTGCCGGTCTTTGCACCAATCCGCTTTGTTGCCGAAATCCTTACATACCGCCAGTATGCGCGGTTTCGGCGCCTTGCATATAGCTGGGCGACAGAGTCGCCTCATATCCCAAGCGGGCGCAAATCCTCGGCACTTTATTTCTGCTATCTAGTACAGAATGGTGGCATAAATGGAGCAGCGCTCCCTCTTTGAAGATAACGCATACGCACCGCTCGCGACAAGGCTTCGTCCGGATACGCTCGACGGGTATTTCGGCCAGAAGCAGCTGCTCGGGGAGGGCAAGGTGCTGCGGCGCATTATCGAGAGCGACAACATCCCCTCCATGATCTTTTGGGGTCCGCCGGGCTCCGGAAAGACGACGCTCGCGCGGATCATCGCGCAGCAGACCCACGCGCAGTTCATCGATTTTTCGGCCGTTACGAGCGGGATCAAGGAGATCCGCGGCGTGATGGAAAAGGCTGAAAACAACCGTTTTCTCGGGCAGAAAACCATCCTTTTCGTGGATGAAATCCACCGCTTCAACAAGGCGCAGCAGGACGCCTTCCTTCCCTTCGTCGAAAAGGGCAGCATCATCCTGATCGGCGCGACCACGGAAAACCCGTCCTTTGAGATCAATTCGGCGCTGCTGTCGCGGTGCCGCGTCTTTGTGCTGAAACTGCTGTCCACGGAGGACATCACGGAGCTGTTGCGGCGCGCGGTGAAGTTTCTGAATGAAGGGCCGGGGACCGGCGCCGGTTTGAGCGGCGCACAATCCGTTGAAATCGAAGACCGCTACCTCTCGATGATTGCGGCGTTCGCGAACGGCGACGCACGTATCGCGCTGAACACGCTTGAGATGGTCGTGACAAATGCGGAAACGGGCGAGGACGGCAAGGCCGTCATAACGGATGAGATCATCGGGCAGAGCATCTCGCGCAAATTTCTGCTCTACGACCGCATGGGGGAGGAACACTACAACATCATTTCCGCGCTGCACAAATCGATGCGCAACAGCGACGCGCAGGCCTCGGTCTACTGGCTCGCGCGCATGCTGGAGGGCGGCGAAGACCCGCTCTATGTGGCGCGCCGCGTCGTGCGTTTCGCCAGCGAGGATATCGGGATGGCGGACAGCCGCGCGCTTGAAATCGCGGTCGCGGCCTATCAGGCTTGTCATTTTATCGGGATGCCCGAGTGCAGCGTGCACCTGACGCACGCTGTCGTCTATTGCGCGCTCGCGCCGAAATCCAACGCGCTGTATACGGCTTATACGGCGGCGGCGAAGGACGCGCTCGAAACCCTCGCCGAGCCGGTGCCGCTGCAGATTTGCAACGCGCCCACGAAACTGATGAAGGAGCTGGGCTACCACAAAGGCTATCAGTACGCGCACGACACCGAGGAAAAGATCACGAATATGGTCTGCTTGCCCGACGCTTTGCTGGGCCGCGTGTACTACGCGCCGACGGACAGCGGCAAAGAAGCGAAGGTGAAGGAGTGGATGGCGAAAATCGAGGAGATCCGGGGGAAGCTATAATTTGTATCGGACATAGTGAACAGAATATTTCCTGTGCGTGTACGGTTTGAGTTTTCGTAAAATATTAAGGCATTGTCACTATTTTTAATAAAAGGGCGCTTTAGTGACAATTTTCCCTCGATTTTGGCCAAATAAATGACCCGAATCAGACAAATTGTCACTAGATAACATATATCAGGCATTTAGTGACAAAAAATCATAAAAAACTTAACGTTTTTCATTCCGGAGTGACATTTTATTAAAATCGACAGGATATTATATCTTTTATTTGATAAAAATCATAAATAATTCCGCTTTTTTCAAGCGGTAGTGACATTTTGGCATTACGGAAATTTATATGTCGCGTACTTATGTGGCCTACGCCATAATATTCGGCTCATCGACGATCGTGCAGGGGATGTTGTCGATTATGTCCTGAATACAAGTTGCTTTCTCAAGCATTTCCATTGTCTCAATATTTGGATTTGCGTATATGCCGTCCCAGAAATATTCATCGTATTCTTCCCGAACAGGAAATGCGAGAACCGGCCTGCCCAAAGAAAATTGCGCGTCCACACTGTCTTTGTTCCCGCGGGCATCAGCTTTATGATGCTATCCATTTCGCGTAATAGAGGGAATAATTTATAGCGTCGGCGCGTGGCCGATGGGAATTTCGCGCCGGATCCTGTCCGCGTAGGAACGGTCGATCTCCGCGTAGACGATGGCTTCGCGCTCATCGGCGGCGCCCGCCACGTCGCCCCACGGCGTCGTGACGCAGGAATGCCCCCAGGACGCGTAGTGTGCGGCGGGGTTGCGTGCGGACGCGCAGGCCGCGAGGAAGAGTTGGTTGTCCAAGGCACGGGCGCGCAGCAACAGTTCCCAGTGTGCCGGGCCTGTCGTGTTGTTGAAGCTCGCCGGTAAAAAAATCAGATGCGCGCCCGCGGCGGCCATCTCCGCGAACATCTCCGGGAAGCGGACATCAAAACAGATCGCGAGCCCCATCTTTCCGAAATCCGTATCGAAGAGCGTGACGCCGCCGCCGGGCGAAAGCGTATCCGATTCCTTGAAACGCAGGCCGCCAGCGATATCGATATCGA